>NZ_DATHKG010000013.1:0-43659 GCF_035489435.1 Flavitalea sp. | reverse complement strand
ACAAGGAGTGTTTCATCATTCAAATACTTTTTCACCATTTTCAGGAATGAAGGCAGGAAAAAGATTCCGGCTACAAACCAAAGAACAAGATAGAAGATGAGTTTCGCTATTGATGTTAGCATTTCCTGCCCTGCAAAATGACGGGTCACGCCAAACGTCGACAATAAAACGAGCAGTACCACAGCTACAATGTCTTCCACAACCAGGATACCGAAAACAAGATTGGAAAACTTCTGCCCCTTCACACCCAATTCCTCAAAAGCACGGATAATAATAGTAGTTGATGAAATGGAAAGAATTCCCCCAAGAAAAATACTATCCATACTACTCCATCCAAGCAGCATCCCTACCAGGTATCCAAGAAGTAGCATAAACAGTACCTTGATGATCGCAGTAACAGATGCAGCAGCGCCAACTTTTAGCAACTTCTTAAAACTGAATTCGAGCCCAAGACTGAACAACAGGAATATTACCCCAATCTCAGCAAGTACTTCAATATCTTTCTGATCGGTGATGGTTGGGAACAGGGAAAAGTTCGGTCCAACCAGTACACCCGCCAGCAGGTATCCCAGGATCACCGGTTGTTTTAATTTTTTAAAAATAAGCGTCATGAGGGCGCCCGCTCCAAGTATAAGTCCGAGGTCAACAATCAGAGGTGACAAATGAGGCATAGAAAACAGTGTCTGGTAAAATAATTCTTGTCAGGAGAAATAATTCTTGTCGGGAAAAAAGTCCAGGATCATGCTGGCATAAGCTGGCCTAAATTGAAATATGCAGGAATTTATAAGCCTCAGCAAATCCTGATTCGGTAGTATGCTGTAACAACTCCTGCCATAATTTTATCTACCAGAAGTGATGATGTGGAAAAACGATATGATAGTGATGCAATGGATGATTAAAAGCAGCCTGCATCCGGCCGTTATGACCTGATGACAGGTCGTTTAACTGGCAAATGATCGGCGCAAATGGCTGTCCGGCGTAAATCCTGGACCCGGTAACCATATACGGACGGGCCGGGATGGTTATTATTTCTGCCAGGCAGGCAAAATTCGTGTGGCATGTTGCATTTTCAATTTGCCTTGGACGGTTGAACGAAGTAGCGGCTGATATAAAAGACGTTGAAATTGAAGGCAGATTGATATCACTTACCCTGCTGCCATCACCTGACTGCCTGGCCATTGCCGGATTAAAGCAATAAAGTAATGTAAAAACGAATATGATCGCGGAGGCACCTTTCACCCTGCAAATATATCCATTTGCACGATAGTGAATACAAATCACACATCAACATGCCTCTGTATTCCCACTCATAACTCATAACTCATAACTCAACTCATAACTCATGACTTACCTGCCCCTGGCATCATCATACTCAATCGGAAGAAGATGTGAAATCTTTTCACTCCATGCCCAGTAGCCTGAAGAAAAAAATTCTGTAGCCGGATAACAGCTGCCATTTTTATCAATGGCAACGGGATTTCCATTCAATAAAGAAACAAGCGATCGTGGATGATAAGCTTTTCGGTTCTGACCTGTTGATAATAGAAACCCTTTTTCCTCAAAGCCAGCCCGGTACATCACTTGTATGTAGTTGTCGAAATACATGATGCGCTGTTTGTCGCCTGTAATTGAAACCAGGCTATCGGCGTTGAGATTATGTTTCGAATAAATATCTTCATAGTCTTCCTGCCTGAGGATCTTATTATAATATTCACTTGAATCAGCATTATCTCCCGGACCAAATTTACCGCGGATAATTGCTCTTACCCTGTCCTTCTCATCGTTGTGAATTCTTTTGACCCGTTTTACTTCAAACTCATTTTCCACCAGGTTATTATTATAGAGTGAGCGGATAAAATGGACAATTGAACCTTTATAAGCAGCATGACGTTCACGCAAAAATCTTTTGGGGATATTTAGTGTGTCTTTGGCCATGTCTTCAAAAAGCGTATAGCCAAGATAAAACAAGGTATTTTGCTTGAAGTCATAATTGAAGTCTTCCAGTTGATAACTAATCCGGTAACCCAGCTCCCGGTTCTCAATAATTAAGGGTTCATCTGCAACTGCGGTAAGTATATTTTTCTTTTTTGAATGGCGGAAGCGCAGTGTTTTATAATTCCTGATTTTACATAGTTTGGCGGCTTCTGTAGTACCGATAAAATTTTCAATAAAGAATTTACCCCATTTCTCCCAGCCATCTTTTTCATATGGTTCCACAATCACGGTTTCAAGTTCTGTTGCCTTTGGCTCAAGATAAATCTTCAGTTGCAAGGGCAGCTTATCAGACGAGAAAGAATAAACCTGGGTACCGTAACCTACTGAAGATATTATAAGATCATATTTGCCGGCAGGAATACCGCCAAGTCGAAAGGTACCGTTCGCTAAAGTGACGGTACCTTTTGAGGTATTTGTGATAAAGACGCTGGCATTGGGGATCGGGGCCTCCGTTTCACCATTGATTACCCTGCCGGCAATGAAATTTTTTTCTTGTGCGGTTGCTCCAAAACAGAAAAACGATAACAGCACCAATCCCGGTACTACGGCCTTTAGCATAATCAGGATTTGTCCCCGGTTTAAAATATTGAATGAAAACTAATTGTTATTAAAATCATTTATCCTATTCAATTACTCTGCCACGGTTTGCACTGATTAATCCAGATTAAATAGCCCTTTATTCAACAGCTGCAGCGTTTGCACTTTATAAGATGAAGGAACAAGGAGGGACACATTGTGCTTACTTCCGCCATAACTCACCATTTGCACCGGGACCGTAGCTAGTGATTCAAACAATTTGCTGAGCACACCAGGAGTCTGTGCTATTTCATTTCCAACTACAGACACTATTGTAAGGTTTTGCTCCACAGTTATCTTACCGAAAGGATCAAGTTCTTTTAATATGTCTTTTAAGTTTGTTATACTGTCGATAGTTACGGAAACCGCAACCTCAGAAGTAGTGATCATGTCAATGGAAGTCCTGTATTTTTCGAACACCTCGAAAATCTTCCTCAGGAATCCATAAGCAAGCAACATACGACTGCTTTTTATATTGATGGAAATGATTCCGTCTTTAGCCGCAACTGCTTTCACGCCAACTGATCCTGCTTCTTCAGTGATCAATGTACCTTTTGCATCCGGTTGCATGGTATTAAGCAATTTCACCGGTACTTTATAATGTTGTGCGGGCCAGATAGAAGCCGGGTGCAGGATCTTTGCTCCGAAATATGCAAGCTCCGCCGCTTCTTCAAAACTCATTTGCTCAATAGGCATCGTTTTCTTAACTACACGCGGATCGTTGTTATGCATACCATCAATATCAGTCCAGATCTCGCAAACACGTGCACTTGCCGCTGCGGCAATCAATGATGCACTGTAATCGCTGCCGCCCCTCTTAAGATTATCAACTTCACCCCTTGCATTCCGGCTGATATAACCCTGCGTGATAAACAATTTTTTATCGGAATGTTGTTTGAGAAGCGCTTCCAGTTTGGTCCTGATGCTACTTACCTGTGGTTCATCGTAGCTATCAATAGACATAAATTCCAGGGCTGGCAACAGAGCGTGCGACTGACCGATCTCTTCCAGGTATACTGAAAATAATTTGGTTGAAAGAAGTTCTCCCTGTGCAAGAATATCTTTGCTAAGCGCCTCACTGAAAGATATTTTCAGAATAATATTGAGGAACTCGAAATGCTCAGTTACGATACCGGCAGCCTTTTCAAGTGCTTTATCGCTCTTGACCAGGTCTTTTATGAAATTATTATAATGGGCCTGGAGATTATCAATATGTTGCTTTGCTGCATCCTTATTACCCGCGGCCATAGCTTCCCCGATAGAAACAAGGGCATTGGTAGTTCCGCTCAGGGCGCTTAATACCACAATGGTTGGTTCGTTCTCTTTGGTAATTAATTCCGCTACCTGGTGCATTCTTTCTGGTTTGCCGACCGAGGTTCCACCAAACTTCATGATTTTCATGTGCAATAAAAATTTTGGAACGCGAAGATAACGATAGCTAAATAAATTTCATTTCAAGTTTCCCCGGATGCAGGTAATTAAATGAATTTCATTTCAAGTTTCACGGCATGTTGATAGCTAAATAAATTGCATTTCAAGTTTCCTGGCGAGAAATTCAAGATCATCCGCTACGGAATGCAATAAGGGAATACCGTTGAGGCGCCGGTCAGATTCCATTTCTCTTTCAGGATCGCCGGGTATCAAAACCTGTTCTTCACCTTCCACGGTTTTGGCCGAACGGAAGCGCCTGATCCAATTGTCCATATTGCTCTTAAAATCAGCAGCAGGACGAAAAGCGTCTATCCGCATAGCTCCGAAAAAATGACCGATTCCTTTGCCGGGCATTTGCTCAGGCATTGGCACATAGGCCGGGAAAGGCGGGACCCAGGGACCGTAATTTGCCCCACTGAGTATGGCAGAAAATATATCAACTACAGCTCCTAATGCATAGCCTTTATGGCTACCATGTTCACGATCGCCTCCGAGTGGCAACAAGGCACCGCCAGATTTCAGTTCATGGGGATTATTACTCGGGTTACCGTATTTGTCCTGGATCCATCCATCAGGCGCCGTTTTATTTTTACGCTGGAGAATTTCAAGTTTCCCGTTTGCGGCAGTAGTAGTGGCTAGATCGGCCACAAACGGTGGTTCTTCCCCACCCGGGATAACCACGCAAATCGGATTTGTACCCAATAACCTCTCAATTGAATAAGTCGGCGCTACCAGCGGACTGGCGTTTGTCATAGCAATCCCAATCATATCATGCTCAAGGGCCATCATCGCATGATATCCGGCAATGCCAAAATGGTTGCTGTTTTGAACGCTGACCCATCCTGTTCCCACGTTTTTGGCTTTATCTATTGCGATCTGCATCGAATATGGAGCAACAACAAGTCCAAGCCCCCCGTCTCCATCCACCACAGCTGTTGAGGGAGTTTCATGAATGATCTTCAATATAGGGCTCGTATTCGCCCGTTTTGCTTCCCATAATCTCACATAACCCGAAAGCCTCGCAACACCATGTGAGTCTACACCACGCAGATCGGCTGATAATAAAACAAGGGCGGAAATAGCAGCATCTGCTTCAGAGCAACCTATCCTGATAAACACAGATTTTGTAAATTCAAATAAATCGTTATACGCAAATAATTTTTCAGGCATCGCCAAAAATAAAAACTTCGTATCCATTTATAGAAAGAAAAAAGAATAGCCGGTCATTTTTAATAACCGGCTATTTAATTTCAAGCAGATAAAAGATGTAAAAAAGCTATTGCATTTTTTACATGACCATCTGAATTTATTTCGAAGCTTTCATCAGTCCGGTCACATATTCCGCGGTTTGTTTCACATCAGGCATATTGTTTTGCCAGTTTCCCTCGCGTTCAACTGACATCAAACCTTTGAAATTCTGACGTTTTAACTCAGCAAGTATTTCAGGATATTTCAGAACACCGGTGCCCACTACCACGTCTTCAGCCTTTGTATTGTTAAACTCTTTAATGTCTTTAAGATGTACACCGATTATGCGTCCATCAAGTTTTTTCAGACATTCGACTACGTCAAGTCCGCTACGGCCCCAATGTCCAAGATCAGCACAGGCATAGATGTTTGGATGACCTTTCATGGCAGCAACAACTGAATCGGGATGCCAGTATGGATTATTTTTTGGATGTTCATGAATGGCAAGCTTAACGCCATAAACACCTGAAAGACTATCTATCAGGCCCCAATGGGATTTGTTAGGCTCTGAATTGATATATTCAATGCCCATTTCCTTCGCGAACGAAAAAAGTTTATTCCATTCAGCAGCATCTTTGGCACCTGTAACACCAAACGCAACAACACGCATACCCTTAGATGACAACAATTCCTGGATGCCTTTTTTACTTTCGGCAGACATGTTAATATTGAAAGAGTCTTTGAAGTTGCCGCCCAGAGCCTGGCCCGGGAAAGCCTCGATGAATTTTATGCCGGCGCTATCTGCTTTTTCTATAGCAGTAACAAATGGAAACTCTCTGAATGTCCAGAACTGAACACCAATCTTCCAATCTTCTGCCGGTGCTTCTGTAACTGTTGCTGTGGCAGAGGTTGAATCAGCGCTTGCTGAGGCTTCGGTAGAATTATCTGTGCATTGAGTAAAGACAGCTAATGATGCAAAAGCCAATAAACTTTTTGATATTACTCTTCCTGAGAACAATCCTTTTGAAAACAATTTTTTCATTTGACAGCTATTTAGTGATTGATTTGTTAAAGCGGCCTGAAGTTAGGGATTAACTTTCGAAAAATCGTTTGCTTTAAGCCGTATCGGGGCTTAAAATATTATCTTTAATTCCAGGAACTTAATTGTTTGATGTATAAAAATTGATGTATAAAAATTCTTTTCGCATTTTCTTTATGCCCGCCCGCTTTTCGGTATTGATGCTTCTTTTTTTTGTATTCAATACGCGCTCGCTTTTTTCACAGGGCACAAGCCAGGACATTTATTCCGACTATGTACTTTACCAAAAACGTGCAAGACTCGATAAAGACCTTCGTGAAAATATTGTTGCCAAAACTTTTAATGAAAAACTTGATAGCAACAACGAGCACAAATTTGAATCGGCTTGTCTTGCCATTTCACAATTTCTTTTTGATGGCTCCGTGATAAAGTCTGGATTCAACCAGTTGTTTACCGGTTATGAATGGTTGCAGCCGGAAACGAGAAGATCATTCCTGGAAGCAGTGTATGCCGTTTATCCCGATGAATATTACAAAAATATCAAATCAATATTTTTGAATGAATCAGAGCCGATCCTGTTTGCAATGGCAGCAGCATATTTATTGCGTAAGGACACGGTTACAGATAACCGGAACGATTTAAAAATTGCGATGGTTGAAAAGTTTCCTGAATACGATTCTATAGATGTACTGGTTGAATTGGAGCGTTATATCAACAGTTATAGTCCCGGCAATCGTAAAAAGTCACCTGATATTACAAGGCTGTTTGAACATCAGCAAATGGTTGGCAGAAAAGTTATTTATTCATTGCAGCGATGGAACCGCGACTATCCGGGCCTCGCAGTTATACAACATGCAAATGGGCGGTTTGCCAGGGATGCAAACGGCCGTTTACTTGTATTTCAACAGTTGGCAAGATCAGCTTCAGATCTTCCTTATTTCATAACGAACGGAAGTACACCGCAGGGTGTTTTTAGTTTACAGGGTACGGCTGTATCAAGAATCAACTGGATAGGACCAACTCCAAATCTGCAGATGACCATGCCTTTTGAAGATTCATGGGATAGATATTTTCACCAGCCATTGGTACCGGGGCAGGATTCCATGCTTCAGTACAGACAACTACTGCCCAATTCCTGGAGAAGCTACGCTCCTATGATGGAGGCCTGGTATGCCGGCAAAACAGGAAGATCCGAGATCATTGCTCATGGCACTACTATAGACCCGGAATATTATGCAGGAAAACCTTTTTACCCATTAACACCAACCATGGGTTGTCTTTGTGCGCGTGAACAGTGGAACGTTACTACAGGCAGACTATTGATGAGTGAGCAATATGGACTTGTTTCAACTTACAGTGCTTCTCCTGGCAAAAATGGATATCTCTATGTTATCAATGTAGATGACCAACAAAAAGCAGTGACCCGTGAAGAAGTCGAGAAATGGGTCAAAGCTTTCGAAAGATAAATATATGTTGTTCGAATAACGGAACGCTGTTCGAAAGTAATTGCAGGGTTCACCAGTTCAGATGAAACCCCGCATGCATAAATCAAATTAAAACGGCAAATCGTCAACAGGTTCTGACATTTCCTGGGCAACATTCTGTTCACGGCTGCCGCTATAGGAATTACCTTGTTGTTGAGCAGGAGAACCAGAACCGGCGTTTTCTGATTTTCCTCCTAACAGCTGAATGTTAAACACCTTCATGGTGAGAGAAGCACCTGTTGTGCCATCATTTTTGGGATATGTTCTCACTTCAGGAATCCCTTCTACATAAACCTGTGTCCCTTTACGGAGATATTGTGATATAGCTGTACGGTCGGTCCAATATGCGCAGTCTACCCAGGTTGTCTTCTCAACAAGATTCCCTTGCGCGTCCTTATATTTCTCCGTGTGAGCCACAGAAAAATTTATTACGTTTTTTCCATTAACGGTATTGGTTATACAATCTTTCCCCAGATGTCCAATAGCTTGTAACTTTATCATATGCCTGAATTTTTGTTTGAATTAATACAGCAAATTACTTCAATTGCCGGGTGCCACCCAAAGTAGAAACACTACAGAATGCCCAATTTTTCCCCAAAAAACCCAGGTTTACCTCTTTATTATTTCAATGCAACAGGTTATATCCCATAAATTCTTTCATATCCTCGACAAACCATAGCCCAAATGCCCGACACGCTGAAGCTACACCGCCTAACGCAAAGCGTCCGCATATTAAAGGACATCTACAGTTGATCCTATGCGAAAGATAAGAAAGTCAGCCCTTGGCAGGTTGGTTTACACATTCCGATTTTCTTCACCTATCATTTAATGCACAACCTCGACCCACGACTTAAAGCAAGCCGCAGTATTAATCTTTTTGTTAATTGAGCTCAGGTGGTTGAATCTGAATGAACGGCAACAAAGAAATGAGTCAGTATCAATGGGAAAAATAGCTGAACATTCAGGCCCCGGCAGGTGTTAGAGAGATCTGCAAAAGCCAAATACTGGCATGCAGAAAGATTTTTTGTAATTTTGCAACCTAATTAGCAGGAAAATGAGCCGGAAAGGAAAAGTATTGGTAGCTATGAGCGGAGGTATTGACAGTACCATAACCGCCCTGATGCTCCATGATGAGGGTTACGAAGTGGTGGGTATCACCATGAAAACATGGGATTATGCTGCCAGCGGCGGAAGCAAAAAAGAAACCGGCTGCTGCAATATCGACTCATTTAACGATGCGAGGATGGCCGCAGTTCAACACGGGTTTCCCCATTTTATACTTGATATAAGAGACGAATTCGGAGGTTTTGTAATTGAAAACTTTGTTGAAGAATATCTTGCCGGTCATACTCCCAACCCCTGCGTAATGTGCAACACTCACATAAAATGGCGGGCGTTGCTAAAACGGGCCGATGCCCTCGACTGCGAATTCATCGCTACCGGGCACTATGGAAAGATCAGCCAGCATACCAATGGCAGATTTATGGTGAGCAAAGGGGTAGACGAACTCAAAGATCAGAGTTATGTGCTCTGGGGACTCCAACAGGACCTGCTTAAGCGTACTTTATTACCGCTTGGGCCATACCGTAAGCCAGAAATCAGGCAAATGGCCCTGGATTATGGTTACCCCGAACTTGCTAAAAAAAGCGAAAGCTACGAAATCTGTTTTGTGCCGGATAACGACTACCGTGGTTTCCTGAAAAGGCGGGTGGAGGGACTTGAAGAGCGTGTTGCCGGAGGAAACTTCGTCGATCAGAACGGCCATATCCTGGGCAAACACAAAGGATATCCTTTTTATACCATCGGCCAAAGGAAAGGGCTGGATATTGCGTTCGGTAAGCCAGTATATGTCACCAACATTATCCCGGAATCCAATACGGTAGTGCTCGGTGATGAGGTAGACCTCAACCGCCCGGAAGCTATTGTTGGAAAAATCAACTGGCTCAAATACGACGGGATCACAGATGGTATGGAAGCGAGTACCAAAATCCGTTATAAAGACAAGGGCAGCCTCTCAAATCTGTATAATCATGAAAAAGGAATCAATGTGAGGTTTTATGAGGATGCAAAGGGAATCGCACCCGGACAAAGCGCAGTGTTCTATGAGGGTGATGATGTAATTGGTGGCGGTATCATACAAAGGGACCGATAATCTCTCATCCTGTCCTCACCTGATTCTGCCCTCAAAGGTCAGTTTTTAATAATTGATATCCCGGCCAGGACCCTGATTCGCGGCCAAAAGGACAATAATAAGCACGATATGCCGTTCAACAAATGCTGAAATCAGCACGGGTAATCTGCAAACATTGCCCTGTAAATGTTGAATTACGAACCATAACCAACTGGCATTTCATGAAAAGGCTGGCATACTGCATCACTGTCCTGACTCTCGTTATCATTGTATTTATTTCCTGCGAAAAAAAATCAGAGACTTATGCCTCCGACGAAATTGATGAATACTATTCTGTGCAAGTCGGAAAATTTATCCGCTACCGGCTTGACTCCATGAAATTTACTGCTTTCGGGGCCAGTGACACGACCATTTATTACGAAGCTAAAGATGTAGTGGAAGCTGCGATTACAGACAACTCAGGCCGGCCCGGATGGAGAGTGGTGCGTTACCTGCGCGACACCCTGGGCACGAAACCCTGGACCACAAATATCACCTATCTCGTTACCCCAACACGGGAAGTCCTGGAGGTAGTAGAAGAAAATTTCCGGTATGAAAAAATGAGGTTGCCTATTAAGGATGGTTTCACCTGGAAAGGAAACAGATACATTAATCTTAATTCACCTGACCCGAACTGGAACTACGACTTCCTGTTCGATTGGGATTATACTTATGAAAATACCGGAATGCCTTTCCCGGTGTTCAATGGTCAGATGATTCAAAATACTGTAACTGTTAACCAGATAGATGAAACACTTGGCAACCCTGACGATGATAAATCCTACAGCGAGCGAACCTTCGGAAAAGAAGTTTACGCAAAAGAAGTGGGCCTGATCTACCGCGAATTTATGCATTATACCTACCAGGTTTTTTATACTACTGCAAACTGTTACTACACAAGGTGCGTAAATAATGTTTGTGACACCATCAATTGCAATACGGCTCCGGCAAAATGCGATTCAGTCAGTACTTTGTCGGGATGGAACAAAAAGTGCAAAGATTCTGTCATCACTAATTCTTATTATGAAGGTGGTGGTATAAAACTAAGGATGATGGATCATAACTGATTCGTTGATTACTGACTCGTTGATCCAATAAATCTGACCCAGAACCTGATCTTATGAAGCACCTATTTTTGTTAGCCTGTTTTTGCCTGTGCATAATAACCTCCTATGGGCAATATTCAAAACACATAATACAGCTGACTGATAAAAAGGGAACTCCACATAGCTTTTCGAACCCTTCCACTTATCTTTCTGCAAAATCTATCGCGCGAAGAACAACGCAAAATCTTACTATCGATAGCACAGATCTGCCATTGGCTCCTGCTTACCTGGATAGTATTGCTGCAGTTCCGAATGTGGTGATATTTAATAAATCAAAATGGTTAAACCAGGTATTAATTCGAACCAATGATCCCGCTGCATTGGCTAAGATCAACAGTTTTCCTTTTGTAAAATCAATAAAAAAAGTCGCCAACAATTCAGTTCCACCGGTGCCGGTAAATAAATTTAATGAACCTGTAATAAGCCTGGATAAGCCGGAAATGCTTGGTGTAAAATCTATCCAGGATAAGCTTGGTATTTTACAATCATTGAACTATGGAAACTCGTTTGGGCAAATTCATCTTCATGAAGGTGAATTTCTTCATAACCGGGGATATACAGGCAAAGGCGTTGAAATGGCAGTAATGGATGCCGGATTCTGGTCTTATAAAAGCAACCCGGCTTTTGACAGTGTACGTTTGCAGAGGCGAATATTAGGCACCTGGGATTTTGTAGCCAACGAAGAAAGCGTGAATGAAGATCATGATCATGGTGCCGCGTGTTTTTCTATCATTGCATCTAACCGCCCCGGTTTTATAGTTGGTTCAGCACCGCATGCAGGGTTCTGGTTGTTCAGAACAGAAGATGCGTATTCTGAAATGCCGGTTGAAGAACAGAACTGGATTGCAGCTGCGGAATTTGCAGACAGTGCCGGTGTAAAAATTTTCAGTACATCGCTTGGATATTATAATTATGATGATCCTTCCCTGAGCTATAGCCATGCTCAACGTGATGGTAATACAGCTATGATTACCCGTGGGGCAGACCTCGCAGCAAAAAAGGGTATACTGGTCATGAATAGTGCGGGCAATTCGGGACTGGAAGCGGGTGAAAACAAATATGTTGTGGTACCAGCTGACGGTGATAGTGTCGTGGCAGTCGGTGCAGTTGATGTAAACGGCAACCTTGGTAGTTTCAGCAGCCAGGGGCCAAATGGTGCAGGAAAGATAAAACCGAATATAGTTTCTGTTGGGGTCGGGACGGTATTTGCACCAGCAAGTGGTAACCCATCCGCCGGAAGCGGAACATCCTTTTCCAATCCAAACATGGCCGGTTTGATAGCTTGTCTATGGCAGGCATTCCCCGAAAGAAGTAATATGGACATCATTGATGTGGTCCAGAAAAGTTCACATAAATACCATTCGCCTGATAATTTTTTCGGCTATGGTATCCCAAATTTCAGAAAAGCATATGAGCTTTTAATGGCTCAATCTTTTAAACCATCATTTTCATTTTCCAATGCTGCATTAGCATTAAACTGGACTATGAATGCTGATAGTTCTGTTGCATATATCATTGAAAGAAAAATACCAGGCAGCAGTCAGTTTTCAATAATAGACAGTATAAAAACTACTCATCCGGCACTAGCCCTTGATTCTTATGGAAGGCATGACACATTGAGAACCACTATTGCAGGGCAGTTCATTTACCGGGTTAGGGTTGTTATTGGTAAGGACACCAGTTTCCTGAGTCCTGAATATGCTTTTACCAATAACTGGTCTTCTGTTGTGGCAGATTCATTGAAATTAGGTACGAGCTTTACAAATTGTATCACTGACCTAAGTTGGTCCATGAGAGATGATTCATCCGTTGTGTATCATCTTGAAAGAATGCTCCCGGGTACTAACGCATATGCACCGATGAAAACGTTTAAAGGAACAGGAAACTATAATGCCGGCGGTCCTAAAACTTATACTTATAAAGATCCGATATCTTCGCAACTCACGGGAACGTTCAGCTACCGGCTGCAGGTAAGTCTTGGCCAGGATACTCTTTTCTATAGCAAGCCATCTTCTTTCACAACACTGACCCCCTGTTATGACCGGGATGGTTATTTCTTTACTCCGAGTCCTTTTGAAAATTATGTGCTGGCCATGATGAATACTACAGCTGCGGCATCTAAACTAAACGTGGTTATTCACGATGTTAATGGTCGCGTCATGTATCGTTATAATGGATCCAAACCAGGTGGGTATTATCATGTGCGCATTCCTACATACAACCTCGCCCGCGGAGTATATATCGCCAGTATTCAAATCGACAATAAATCAGTTTATCAGCAGAAAATCGTTAAATGAGTGGTGAGTGATAATGCATTTTGTATTCCAAAACTTTCACTCAAACACAGAATTCATAACTCATCACTATAACTCATCACTATAACTCACCACTATAACTCACCACTCACCACTCACCCCTTACCACTTTCTTCTTAACAATGCTGCAAACATCGTATCTGCTTTTAACCTAAATCCTGAAATGAGTTTTTGTTCCAGCAACTCCATATTTAAGGTTGATGTTAGGAATTCAACGTTGTCTTCATTTTCCTTTTGGAAAACTGAACAGGTTATATATAGAAGAAAGCCCCCTGGCTTTATCATAGGGACTATACGCTGAACTATCTTTCGCTGGAGATCCTGGTAGTAGTCAATAGCTGAAGGATCAAAATAAGTGAGTTGCTCCGGTGTACGGCTCCAGGTACCAGAGCCGCTGCAGGGAACATCCGCAATAACCAGGTCCTGTTGCTGATCAAATGGCAATGGTGAATCACCGGCTAAGTCAACAATATAAGCGTGATAATTTTTTATTCCTGCCTGATGGAATCGTTTTTCGAGATTGAATATAATTGAACTGCGTATATCCGAAACGGTAAGACGGATATTTTTAAACAAGTCACAAACCATTAAAGATTTTCCACCACTGGCCGCACACGCATCCCATACGAATTTTATTTCTGTGGGCAGGTTGCTAAGCAATGACCCGGTCAGTTGTGAACTATAATCTTGAATCACTATCTCTTTATCTGTTTCCAGCAATTCGTCGAGCCTGGTGCTGATAGGTAAACGGATTGCGGAAGGAGGCAATGATTCAAAGGGAAGGTTGTTCAATGTAAGTTTTTCCAAAACAGTTTTTTCATTACCCGGCCTGATTCTCAAAAACAAATCCGGCTGTTGAAAAAAAGAATAATGGAATTCATCAGCATCCATGTTTTTGCTGAATTCAGGTGCGGTGACCGGGAATATGGAAGCAATGTTCCTGGCCTGGTTACGTTCAATTTCGAATTCACTTTGATATGATCCTGAAATTATCCGCCATTTTTCAATTTTATCCGCTGCAATTATTTCATTATAGTCACCGATTAATTGTTCCGTAACCTGGTCCGGGACGTCTGTACATAAAAACAAACCTGCTCTTATCTTATTTTCAGTTGACCATTTTGGAAAGGCCTTGCCGGTTCTCAGTGCTGCATAACAAAGTCTTGAAATATTCCTGCGATCCTTAGATCCATATTTCTTGTCGAGTTTGAGAAACTCTTTAATAAAATAATGGAAAGGAATTTTCCCATCATATAAACTCAGGATCTCGACAGCAGTATTAAGATGGGAAAAATATTTCATTGTTTAGGTCACAGTTCCAGTAAGGTCTTTACAGGATCCTTACCAAAGAGCAGCAGTTCCGGATTTTCGAGCAGTTCTTTTACTTTCACCAGGAAACTAACCGATTCGCGCCCATCGATTATCCGGTGATCGTAGCTCACAGCCAGGTACATCATTGGTCTGACCACCACCTGACCATTGACAACTACAGGCCTTTCCTGGATCTTATGCATGCCCAGGATTGCGCTCTGAGGGATATTTATTATCGGAGTACTCATCAGCGAGCCAAATACTCCACCATTGGTAATGGTAAATGTACCTCCCTGCATTTCCTCCATTGATAGTTTATTATCTTTTGCTTTGCCCGCCAGTTCAACTACCTTTTTTTCAATCTCTGCCATGCTCAGGCTTTCAGCACTGCGAATAACCGGCACTACCAGTCCTTTAGGTGCAGATACTGCTATTGAGATATCACAAAAGTCATGATAGACGATTGAGTCTCCGTCTATATAAGCATTAACGGCAGGCCATTCCTGCAAAGCAAAACAAACAGCCTTTGTGAAGAAGCTCATAAATCCAAGTCCCACACCATGCTTTTCCTTAAACTTGTCTTTGTATTGGGTGCGCAGAGCCATGATCTTTGTCATATCCACCTCGTTAAAGGTAGTAAGCATTGCGGTGGTATTTTTCGCCTCCACCAGCCTGCGTGAAATAGTCTTACGCAGGTTACTCATTTTTTCACGACGCTCTTCGCGGGCAAACATTGTTTTCCCGGGAGTTCTGCCAGGATTATTCAAAGCAAAAAGCACATCATTCTTAAGAATTCTGCCATTGCTTCCGGTGGCAGCAATGGAGGATGGGTCAATTTTTTTATCTGCTATTATCGCAGAAGCTACTGGTGATGCTTTCACATCGTTTGATACCGCTGTTACAGGTGCGTCTTTGGTTGATGGTTTTGCCTCGCCGCCAGAAGGCGGTTGTACTGCGGCATTTTGGGAAGGTGCAGCTTCCGCTTTTTTCTCTGCGGGTTTTTCTTCTTTAGCAGCGCCTTCTGGTTTAGCAGCTGTTTCATCGATGGAAGCCAGCGTATCTCCTATTTTTAATGTATCACCTTCATTGGCGGTGAACTTCAATATTCCTGCCTTTTCAGCATTTACTTCAAATGTTGCTTTTTCACTTTCCAGTTCTGCAATAACTTCATCACGTTCCACATAATCACCGTCCTTTTTGGTCCATTTCAATAAAGTGACTTCGCTTATTGACTCTCCTACTGTTGGAACTTTTATTTCGATCATAACAATTTTTTCTATTCTTTATTTTTGATTCCGGGCCCTTTCCCGGTTCACTATTGATTCGTTGGTTATCTTTTCATGTTTATTGTCAGAATGAAAATGCAGTGTCAATAATTTCGGCCTGTTCCTGAGCATGCACTTTCGCATAACCGGTAGCTGTAGCTGCTGAAGGCTGGCGACTGATCACACCGTAATTGATACTTTTCAGATTCATCTGCAGAAATGAAGCTGCCCCCATGTTTAATGGTTCTTCCTGCACCCAGAACCAGGTGGACTTACTATACTTGTTATAAAGTGCCTCCAGCTGTTCAACTGGCAATGGATATAGCTGTTCGAGCCTGATGATCGCGATATCCTTACGGTTGTCTTTCAACTGGCGTTCTGCCAGGTCATAATAAATTTTACCGCTGCAGAAAAGTACGGTTTTAACTTCTTCTGCATTGGTCACAAAAATATCATCGATCACTTCGCGGAAACCACCCGAAGTAAATGCTTCTTTTTTTGAATAAGTTCCGGGGTGCCTGAGGTTTGCTTTCGGTGAAAAGATGACCAGCGGCTTACGGAATGGCCAGTTTATCTGCCTCCTCAATCCGTGGAACAGGTTAGCTGCCGTTGTGATGTTAACGCAAACAATATTCAATTCTGCACACATCTGGAGAAATCGCTCCATCCTTGCACTCGAATGTTCGGGTCCCTGTCCCTCATATCCATGTGGAAGCAGCATCGTTACACCGTTCATCCGGTTCCATTTCTGTTCGCCGGCGGTAATAAACTGATCTATGGTTATTTGCGCACTGTTTGCGAAATCACCGAACTGTGCTTCCCAGATAACCAATGCTTCCGGGTTTGCCATAGCATAACCATATTCAAATCCAAGCACGCCATATTCACTCAGGAAAGAATTAAATATTCTTAATTGTCCTTTCCCGCCGGGAATATTACTTAAACGATTATAATCTTTATCGGTTTCCTCATCTCTCAAAACAGCATGACGGTGTGAGAAGGTACCCCTGCGGATATCCTGTCCACTCATCCGAACATCCTTTCCTTCAAGTATCAGGCTTCCATATGCCATCAGTTCACCGGTTGCCCAGTCTAACTTGCCTTCTTCATTAAATAATTTTATTTTATCCTGGAGAATTTTTTCGATTTTTTTCAGGGGTTTGAAATCATTTGGCCAAACCATCAAAGCATCAAAGATCTTCTTAAAATCTACTTCGCTGATTGCAGTCGTTGGAGACGATTTGAAATCCGCGTCAGTGGCTTTACGCAGGTTGCGCCAGGCTATCTCCGGTTGCTGGTACCTGTAGGGAAGTGGATTTTGTTTTATTTCATCAAGCCGCTCCTGCAGATCTGCCCAGAATTTCTTCTCCATATCCCTCGCCATTTCCTTTGCATCCTTTTCTCCGTTTTCCAAAAGGTAGTTGGTGTAAACTTCCCGTGGATTCGGATGTTTGTCTATCAGGGCATATAATTTTGGCTGGGTGAATTTTGGATCATCGCCCTCGTTATGACCATGACGGCGATAACAAACCATATCAATGAATATATCTGAATTGAATTCCTGCCTGTATCTCGTTGCAATTTCGACACATTTTACTACTGCCTCAGCGTCATCACCGTTAACATGCATAACAGGCGCCTGCACCATAGATGCGATAGATGTACAATAATCACTGGTACGTGCATCATCAAAGTCAGTGGTAAATCCAATCTGGTTATTGATTACAAAATGGATGGTTCCGCCCGTATAATATCCTTCAAGACCCGACATCTGCAACACTTCATAAACTATCCCCTGGCCGGCAACAGAGGCATCTCCATGTATAAGGATAGGCAGGATCTTATCGTAATCACTGTTATAAAGCACATCGGCCTTTGCCCGGGCAAACCCCACGACAACGGGATCCACTGCTTCCAGGTGCGAAGGGTTGGGACATAATTTCAGATAGATGCTTTTGCCGGTAGGCATGGTGATCTCGCTGCTGAAACCTTTGTGATATTTTACATCGCCACTGCCCATGGTTTGATCGGGCAGGCTTTTTCCTTCAAATTCAGAGAATATCTCTTCATAGGTTTTACCCATGATGTTCGCCAGCACGTTTAAACGACCACGGTGTGCCATACCGAGAACCACTTCCTGAACGCCGTATTCCGTAGCGGTGTTTATAATTGAATCCAGGGCCGCAATCGTTGTTTCACCCCCCTCCAGCGAAAATCTTTTTTGCCCTATGTATTTTGTATGTAAAAACTTTTCGAACATAACACCCTGGTTGAGTTTTTCCAGGATGCGTTTCTTTTTTTCCAGCGGTAGCGGTTGAGTGAAATTTTTCTCCATCTCATTGGTCAGAAAGTCAACTTTTTTCTGATCGCTGATATATTTAAACTCGATTCCCACATGTGAAGCATAAACTTTCTGCAGATGGGAAACGATATTTTTCAGGCTGGTTACACCAAGACCAATCAGGTTCCCTGCGTTGTAAGTTTTATCAAGATCAGCTTCAGTGAAGCCATAAAATCCCAGGTCTATATTCGCGCCCCTATCCTTCCTTGTGCGAATTGGATTGGTTTTGGCAACCAGGTGCCCTTTATTGCGATAACCGAGGATCAGCCTGTAGGCTGCAACTTCTTTTCGCCAGTCTATACTGCCATTGCTGCTTTCAGTGATCGTCCCGGCCTGTGCAGTTTCCGTGGAACTACCATTGGAGTTTCCATTGGTATTACCATTTGAACCCGTGCTTTTGGCACCCGAATTAACCGGAATAGTGCTGCCACCGCCCTGGCTCATTGCAAAATCGAACCCTTCAAAAAACTTCTTCAGCTCAGGATCAACACTTTCCGGGTTATTGAGATAATCCTGATACAGCCCCTCGATAAAAGATGGGTGAGAATTGGTGATGTACGAAAAATCTTTCATCCGTTTATTATAAATTTTTATTTGCCGGACGGAGCCTCGGTGTAACATTCTTTTGCTACAAAAGGAAATCTCATGCCCGGTTTCATAGACATTGCCTGATTGTTAATATGCTGTAAAGCCGTAGCTTACTGCACAATTGGGTCACAAATATCGTGTAATTTCTTCTAGGAATTAAACTGATTTTGAGGATTTTAGTCATTAAAATTAGGCGCAACCAGGGGAGCCTGCACACAGCTCAACCAGGCTAAAGCCGGGGCGAACGATAGGGTTCCGGGTTCTCAAACCATCCATAATTGCTCCAAATAGCGCCCGTAGCGTAAATATTGAAAGATTTTTGAGATGCAGCTTCGGTTTTACGTTTTATTCCCTTACCTTTGCCCTCCAAAATTTTCGATTTAAATGGCAAATCACAAAGCTACAAAAAAGGATATGCGCCAGGCTAGCAAGCGCAGAGATCGTAACCGTTACCACGGTAAAACTACCCGTAACGCTATCCGCGATCTGAAGGAATTGAAGGATCATCAGGCTGCCTCAGGTCAGCTGGTTGATGTAGCTTCTATGATTGACAAGCTTGCTAAACGCGGCATCATTCATAAGAATAAAGCTTCTAACCTAAAGAGCAAGCTCACCCGCAGAGTTAACGCACTGGCTACGCCGGCTACTCCGGCTGCTTAGTTTTCATTGAGGTGTGTGGGTGTTCTACGCCTGCGCTGAACTATGAACTAAGGCAGGTACAGGTACAAAGGCGGGCTGCAATCCAGCCTTGCTATCCCGGAATTAATTCGGAACATGTATCTGGCAACCAGTTTCTAATATATTAAAAGAGGCTGTCTCAGTAATGGGACAGCCTTTTTGTTTTCCACGGGTTTCACCCCCGGCCATGCGAAGTCAACCCTTTCAGGGTTGGGCAGATATCAGGATTAGACTTCGGCTTAAGTCGGGATAGTGAAATTAATCACAACAATAGGGCTATGACTTTTGACCCGGCTCACTTGTTTATCTCCCGCTTGATATAGGATGACCAGGGGCTAAAACGCTTCACCGTATCCATCCAATAATCGAGATGCAGGTCGATGTCATTATAGGGCCGGCCATCATAAATTTCAATACTGAAATCCGTAAGCGTCCAATCATCTTCTTTGAGCCGCCACTTAAAGGCATGGGTAGCATTTTTGTTATACCCACCATTACCTCGCACCAGGCTCCCGATAATGATTTTTCTCTGTGCTACAGGCAAATTGAGCTGGGCATTGATTTTGTCAATCAGTTGCGGATCTTCGGTTGCTGCCACGAAGCTTGTATCCCGCCAATCTTCGCCTCCATTTTCAAGGCCAATTTCATAATAATGCATCTTGTCATCACTTTCTTTCTTACACGCAAACAGTAATACGCATAAGGAAATCATCATAATTGCTACATTTTTCATAAATAGGTTTTTACTGATTTTAAATGCTGACATGCTGTCGATTATCATCGTTGCACAAAAAAATACATTGTGAGGATTTCACAACTCTTTAAGTTTTTCTCCGGGTCAGCTTCACCAGCGCTTATTTTTATGCCTGTTTTTTATCAGTAAAACATCGTTTGCAGCCAAAGGCGGCTTACATTTATAGTTCATCTTCAGGTGTTGATACTTATGAGTAAACTGTTTTTAAAAGCTTTTCTATGCTTGTCCGTACTACTTTTTTTTCTGCCTGGTATCAAGGCGCAACAAATCGCAACACGTTACGAAACAAGCCATGCAACCGAAACACCAGCATACCAGGAGATTGTTTCCTGGTGGAAAATGCTTGATGCCAGGTATCCACAAATCAGTATGCGAACAATGGGTCCCAGTGATGCCGGCTTTCCTCTACACCTGGTCATTGTAAGCCCCGATAAAGATTTTGATTTTAACAGTCTCAGGAAGAAAAACAAAAGGATCATACTTATCAATAATGGCATTCATCCTGGCGAACCTGATGGTATTGATGCCAGCATGTTGCTTGTAAGGGATATCGTTACCGGAAAAAATAAATTACCGCCAAATGTTGTACTGGCCATAATACCCGTTTATAATATTGGCGGATGTTTGAATCGCAGTGCAAATTTCAGGGTAGATCAGAATGGGCCGGCAGAATTTGGGTTCCGTGGAAATTCACAAAATCTCGATCTCAACAGGGATTTTATAAAAAGCGATTCCAGGGAAGCCAGATCTTTTGCGGAAATATTCCATCTTACTGACCCCGATATTTTTGTTGACAATCATGTTAGTAACGGTGCCGACTACCAGCATATAATGACCCTGCTAAGTTCTCAACATAGCAAACTTGGCGGCGTAATGGGCGAATACATGAATAAAATTTTTGAACCAGGCATCTACAAACTTATGAAGGATAAAGGCTACGACCTGGTGCCTTATGTCAGTTTTGGAGGAGGCACTCCTGATGCAGGAATGGTAGCATATTTCGATGGGCCAAGATACAGCAGCGGTTATGCATCACTGTGGCACACCTTTGCATTTGTTCCGGAAACACATATGTTGAAAAGTTACAAACAACGGGTAGAATCCACGTTTGCTTTGATGGAATCATTCATTGCCTTCGCCAGCGAAAACAGTGCGGAAATAAAAAGATTGAGAGATCAGACAAAAACAGCTGTAAAAGACCAAAAGAATTTTCCACTTGGGTGGTCGCTTGACCGGACGAAATCAGGGACTGTTAATTTCAAAGGCTTTGAAGCTATAAGAAAACCAAGTGATATTTCCGGCCAGCCAAGGTTATACTATGACCGGAATAAACCTTATGAAAAAACAGTAAAATATTTTAATGACTTCGGCACTAAAGCAGAAGCAACCAAACCATTTGCATATATAATTCCACAAGGCTGGTGGAAGATAACAGATCTTCTTAAGATCAATAAAATACAAATGAGACAGCTTGCAAATGACAGCAGTATTGAAGTGGAAGTTTACCGGATAGAAGATTATAAATCTGCTGCCAGGCCATACGAAATGCACCATTTGAATAGTGATGTAAAACTCACCATTTCAAAAGCGCTGTTGAAGTTTAGAAAAGGTGATTATATAATCCCAATGAATCAGATCGGAAACCGTTTCCTGATGGAAGTGCTGGAACCTCAGGCCGATGACTCGTATTTTGCCTGGAATTTTTTTGATGGGATACTCGGTCAGAAAGAAGGCTTTAGTGCTTATGCTTTTGAAGACATAGCTTTCGACTATCTTCAGAAAAATCCGGACCTTAAAAAGAAACTTGAAGATCGCCGGACAACTGATACTGCTTTTTCAAAAAACGGTTCAGCCCAGCTTGATTTTATCTATAAAAATTCGCCATATTATGAGCCGGCGCATTTACAATATCCTGTTTACAGAATCATAAAGTAGAATTTGAATAATGTTGCCTGAATTGCTAAATAAATGCTCCATAAAGTCATTGATATTAGGCTGTTTAATATTAACAGCCTTGTCTCTATCTGCACAGAAAAATGACACTATCAGGAAATACCTTGATGATAAGCTGCAGTTTACATCCAAAGCAAAATCATCTTACCTGGCCATGGGAATCAAACAAACCGATAGCTGGTTACTGTTTGCGGTATATCCCGATGCTTCAATGCTGTTGAAGGCATATTATAAGGATAAAAACTTCAGCATAAAAAACGGATCTTATCTTTTATTTCATGGTAAAAACGTAAAAGCCATGGAAGGATCATATGTGTCAAATGTACCGCAGGGATTATGGCGCTACTGGCACTCTAACGGACAGCTGAAAGACTCCGGCCTGCTTATCGATAATGTTATGTGTGGTCTATGGCAATCCTGGAGCCCGACAGGCAAACTGTTGATCAGCCTGAATTATGCAAAAGAACCAAGCGGGAAAACTGCTAACCCTGCTCCAAAAAAATCCACGACCATCCTGCCAGAAATCTCCCCTTATCCAGGGGAAAGAGAAGGGCTGGGTATAACATATCATTTGAACGGACAAATGCAGGACTCCGGGATGTACAAAGCTGATTCTAAAACCGGTTTATGGAAGACCTGGTACGCTAACGGTACCTTGTCCTCTGAAGGCAATTATCAACTCGATAGTATAACCGGTAACTGGACTTTTTACCGCGAAAATGGGAATAAGAGTACAGAAGAAACTTACAGGAATGGAAAACTGCAGTCAATGACCTGTTATGACTCTTCAGGCAATAAGGAAGGTAATTACTGTTCAATACTGAAGCCGCCGTTTCCACTGGGACCATTTGACAATTTTTCTGATTATGTGCTTGACAACGTCTTCTGGCCAAAAGGGCTTTTGAACTCCAATATTCAGGGCAAGGTTAAGGTAGAGTACGTGATTACAAAAAATGGGGATTTAACAAACTTCAAAATTGTTGAATCACCTCATCAATTATTCAGCGACGAAGTAACACGTTTCTTCAGCACGATCGAAAAATGGTCTCCTGCAATTTCTCATAATAGGGTGATAGATTTTCCTATGCAATTCGAGGTGCCATTTTATCGTCAATCCCAATGACCTTTCATTCAAATTACCATTAATCTTCTCTAAAACTGGAAAATTTTTACCATTTTTCTGTTATTGGCAAACTATCTCCCAAAATTTTTTATATAGTTTTTTCTGACAGATGTTGATGACAAATTTCCTTTGGTATTTGTTATTTTTTAACATGTAAATTGGACTAACAATTGATTGCGTTTAACAGCTACAAGTATCTTTGCACAGCGATTCGTCACGTTGAAATTGTGTATTGCTATGAAAAATTCCTTCTATCTAACGGTCATCACCACCCTAAGTTTTTTGTCTGTATTTGCCCAACAGGACCAGGCTGCAATTGACCTGAGAGAAACACCCAGGGAACTTGTAAAAGAAAATCTTTTTGCCGGATCAAATGCTCATCCCGAATACAGATCACCGGTAAACAGCCAGGCTACGAACAATATATTTCAAAGGATCAAAAAGCCTATCCCCATCCACAAAAGCAGCGCTTCGGCAAGTGTAGCTATCAGCCCGGGTACTTTGGTGGGTTTATCGGCCACAGGGGATACACAATTTATTGCCCATTATAAAAGGAATAAATTAAAGGGAAACTGGATCAGTAAATTTGACCAGTATCAGTTATGCGATTCAGGGAACATCAAAAACAACATTCCGGATGGCTTATGGAAGAGCTGGTATCCCAATGGCCAGCTGCGATTTATCAGGACTTATGACGCTTTCAAACTGGAAAAAGCCAAACAGGATATTCCTCGCCGGAATTCAAAATCAGTAAATTCTTCTATTGCAGAAATCGCCAAAAGGGATATGGCAATTGCTTACTCGTTTTTGCATCCCGACTATTCATTTCATACACTGGCAGCGCATCCTGTCAACTTTTCATCTTTTAACGGTTGGCTGACGCTCAATGAACGTGTTGCCAATAACATTAACCAGGAATCATTTTACTTTCCACCTTTTGCAGAATGTTTACATCACGGTCTTTATATGAACTTCTTTGAAAATGGGGCTGTAAAAGATAGTGGTTATTATAAAAACGGTCTTAGGGAAGGTATCTGGGAAGAATGGCTGGATGATGGAGCTACCCGCTCCCACGGATTTTATTCAAGTGGACACAAAGTGGATACCTGGAAGTTTTACAATAAACAGGGTCAGCTGCTTTATGTCAGATCTTTTGATCGTTTTGGACGTGAGACCCATCGTAAATCATTCAAGGCAGTTCTGCCTCTAGCTGATTGATTGTTTTCTTGCGAGACGAATACCAAGATAAAGGCTTCCGCCAACGATCAGGATACTGAGATATCCCACCAGGTCGTAATTGCTGATCTTACCATTAGCTCCTTCTGTGACAATCAGCCCTGATATAAGAGAAGCAATCCCGGTGAACAATTGTTGAAATGAAGAGTTGAAACTCATAAATTGTCCCCGCTGGGCAGACTCAACAACAGTACTTATCATAGCCTGGGCCGGTATGTTACGACCTGTTGAAAACACAAACCAGCAGGCAAAAACGGCGAGTACATAAACAAAAGGAATTGCCGGCATATTGGTGATAAGGAAGATAGGTACAAGAGATGCAATCAATGAAATCATAAAGATCCGCAGTTTGCCAAACCGGTCCGCCATCCTTCCAAGCAAGGGTGACGTAACCAATGTACAGGCTCCTCCAATCATATACACCATCGGTGTCTGTGATTTTGAGAATCCTAGATTGAATTCGAGATAAGGATTGATAAATGGTATGATCAGGAAATGACCAAGCATTAAAAACGCTGATAAACTAAGCGCCATCAACTGGCTCTTGTTATTAAACATATCGCGCAATACTTTCCTGACATCCGGTTTATAACGCAACTCTCCAAGCGGCACCATATGCGATGTCATGGATGGAAGAAATTTACTGATCAATGGAATAACTAACAGTCCCACAAGCCCGATAAAAATAAAAGGCGCATGCCAGCTGATCAGGTTCGCGAGATATAAGCTAAACGGCACGCCAAAAACTGAAGCGATGGAAAAGGCAGTAAAAATAGTACCCATAGCCCTTCCTCTTTTTTCATAAGGAAAAACATCAGCAATGATAGATAACACCTGCGCGCCGATTAAACCACCGAATAAGCCTGTAACTATTCTGGCAGCGATCAGGAAATAAGGATCGGGAGCGATACCACAACAAATAGTACCGGCTATAAAGCCAATATAAGCCCAGAGCAGGATTTTTTTACGATCAAATTTGTCAACATAAAATGCCGCTACTATCCCGCTCACAAAAGCTGTAATAGGGTATGCGGCAACAATCAGGCTGAAGAACCGGGTACTTATTCCAAAATGCGGCATCAGGTAGTTACCCAATGGCATCATGATCATAAAGTCCAGTATATGTGTAAAGTTGAGGCAGGCCAGGATCAGCAGCATCATTCGTTCTTTCCAGGTCATAATATTATATTAGTTCCGGAAGCAATCGGGTCGCAAAGATCGGCATTGCATTTTTACCGATCCTAATTAATATAGGTGATGCTATCTAACCAGATTTGTGACGGATCTATATTATATCTATTACTGTCTTATCTCGATGGTTCCTGCTCCGTTATATGAATGATATTCGCCGTTGTACATTGCATCCGCGCTAACCGGTCCCATCCTGTATACACCCGGGGTAACAGCACGAACGGCATAATAATATACCTGCTTGTTACTATGCAGGTCAACAAACATATTTATCCGGTCGTCTCTCACATCCAGGGAAGTAGGAGTAGCAGCATTTTTTATCCATTCCATGCCAGGTATTTCACGGGTTCTTGGATTTTCAATTTCGAAACCGGCAGGAAGCATATCGGTAATCACGATATTCTGGATCAATCCGCCAAAAGTTTTTTCCAGGGCCAGTTCAACAATCACAAGATCATTCTGCTGGAAAAGCCTGCCTGATATTGGCTTACCATTTCGGTCAAAAAATCTTTTACGAACTTTTAAAAAATTATCTTCTTCAACAAAGTCCCCACTGGCACTGACCCCTTCAGATTGCCAGAAATAGTACAATCGTCCTTCGCCTTTTGTTGCAATTTCAATATTAGTACCTTTCAGTTGTGCTGCATTTAACTTTAAAACCTGACCATTTGATTTACCAACTGATTTGCCATTTACTTTTATATCAGCCGTAATGGTTGCTTTAGCTGCAGCCTTTGCCATCTTTCCTATTGCCAACAGGCCAAAGGAACTTTCCTGTGTATTAAACCAGGTTCGTTGTTTTAATTTATCCGCAACATGTTTAGCCATTACCGGAACCTGGGGATTGCCCGGATCCACATCCAAAAGTGAATTGAGTGAGATCGCTTCATCCCGGATGTCAGATGAAAAGCTACCACCTGTTTCCGGCACAGCAACCTCACCACTGAACGAACCTGGCAACAACTCCCTGAACTTTACCTTATCGCCACCAACGGCATAGGCCACACTAAGCAGGTACTTGCTGTCGAGGCTCAACAAAGCCGGATTTGCCTTATAATAATTCATAACGCTCACATTAGGCTGACCTGCAATTGCAAGTACATATAGCGCATATGCAACTTCTTTCGGGGCTATCTTTTTCTTTTCTTTCTGATTATAATAGTAAGTGATCGTTTGTTTATTTTTAAGTTTTGCATTGATGTATAGCAGCAATCCATCAATCAATTTTTTATCGGTTTCGAACCCGGCTTTCTTCGCCTCAAGCAGAAAATGTGCTGCATAAATGCTGGTCCACCAGTTGTCTGATCCCTCTCCATCCCATAGTGTAACACCCCCATTATATAACTGACGCAACTTGATTTTACGGATCGCTTCACCGACATTATAGTTGGCATTAGCCTTTGCATTGGTTGAAGCCGACGACTTTCCTAAAAGCTGTTCAGCAATATCGCCATAGTACAACTGCGGGAAAGCAGCTGAAATGGTCTGTTCAGTACATCCGTATGGATATTGAACAAGGTATCGGAATTGTTTTCCAAGTTCCAGTGCGGGATTACGGCTTACGACAAGCTGGTAATCGGTAGTGCCCGGCAGAAAATCCCTTGTTGCTATTGTAACAGTTTGTGTGGAAGCACCATTGATGGACCCGCTGCCGGTACTAATCTGCAGGGGAGCAGCCGGGCGCACTCCGATCTCTGTTTCTTCGCTGAATTTTTCACCCATTCCCTGCACTTCAACACGAATTTTTCCCGTAGCGATAGCCGGTGAAGCAACTACCCTGAACACTACACGGGTTTCACTATTAGCTGTAAGATTCAACGTTTGAGTATTGCTGCCTACTACCTTTAACGGACCGCTAACCTGCAGGGAAGCACTGGCAGTTGCTGTTTTGGCTGTGGTATTTGTAACCGTTACCGGCATGGTTACGGTATCATTAGGAGATAAAAACCTTGGTAGTGAAGAGCTGAGTACCAACGGATCTGCAATGGTCATAGCCGAAGCCTTAGATCCAAACTGATCGTCCTTATAGGCTACGGCCATCAGCCTGATTTCACCACTGAACTGTGGCACATCAAATTCAAAACCTGATTCGCCATTACTGTTTGATTTTTTAATCCCACTCCAGTATGAAACCACTTTAACACGTTTGGCCGGCATTGGGTTGGTTCGCTTATCCATGGAGAGCTCCCCATCTCCGCCGGTACTACTGAGATTAGCCTTAAGTTCAGGGAATAAAAGCGGGTACATATCAAATGCATTCACTTCAAGCGCTTTTTTTGCATAAAAATGGCCGTAAGGATCAGGTGTCTGGAAGCCGGTGACCTGCAATACGCCATTATCTACAGCAGCTAAAGTGATAAAGCTACCCGGACTTGCCCTGACCGTAACTTTCTGATGGGTTCTTGATCTCGAAGATTTGGCCGCGATAATTTCTACCGGAATTATCCGGCTTTTAGCATCTACTTTAATACTTTGAAAACCATGGGCAACAGTTAACGGAATATCTGATACAGTATGGGGTTTAATCAGGCTTGCAGTGATATAAACATTGGGCATATGCGCTTCAGTCATCTTCAAATCCAATGAAGCCGTTCTGTTCGAAACCTCAACGTACTGGTATGAAAGTATTTTATCCGTTTCTAATGTTACCAGCATCCTGCCATTAAAAGGTGCCTTAAACAGGGCTTTTACAGATTCACCAGGCTGGTAGCCGGATTTGTCAAGGCTTATATCAATATTGCCTTCTGTATTAACTTCAAACGAGCTGTTATTATTTCCCCATGAACCATAACTGTAAAATGATTTGCTCACATAACTATTTGCGCCTGGCAAATATAATCTTAACTCGTAATTGCCGGGAGAACGGGGTGTGAAAGTGTAATTTGTTTTATCACCGCTAATCGAAACTTCCTGGTCCGTCAATAACTTGTCATCTGGTTGGGATTCATAACGGAAATAGCTACCCGCTTTTGAAAGCACGGTCCGGTATTCATGTTTGATAATTTTTACCTGGGCCCTTACGCCGTTTAATACGCGTTGGTCTTTATCAACCGCGAGTACCGGGAAACGGATAGGTTGATTAAGCGGGTAGTAAGAATATCCATCATCAGAGATTCCAAAAAATTGTTGTTGTGTAAATATGTCTGCACTAACCATCCTGCTTACCGGCCGGCCGGTTTCATCAAAAACCGTTGCATAAAAATCAGCTTCCAGTAAACCCATATTTTTAAAGATGCCGGGCACGAGATAAGATTCAGTGGCATTACCCCTTTCATCCGTTTTACCTTCACGCAGTACTTTTTCGTTTGAAACGGCCTGGTTTTGAATAGCGAAGTTGAAACCACTATAGTTTTTTACCTGGAAGTATTTAGACTTAACCTGGATTTCTGCTTCGTAATTCCTGTTTGAAGCCGCGGGTCCGAAAAAATTGACAGCATTGATTGAAAGCAAAACCGGTTCGGCAGGCACAAGAGTTGTTTTATCGAGCCGTGCAGTTACTTTAATCCTGTCTGGTACAAACTCCTCCACACTGAAACTTTTGCTTGCCAGCAACACTTCGTTTGAACTATAAACCTCGAGAGAATAGGAACCTGTAATAGCAGAAACAGCCAGATCGACGTCCCCGGCAATGGAACCCTGTTCATTCAAAGTCTTCCGGAAAGTTTTAAGTTCCTTTCCATTTGGCAATAAAAATTTCAGCACCACGGGCAACTCCCCCGGACTTTTCCAGTTCCCATCACGCATAATCACCGAAAAGTTGACCTTTTCTCCCGGCCGGTAAATATCTCTTTCCGCATAGATAAAAGCATCGAGTCCTGTTTGATTCATGGTTTTACCACCGGTTTCAAATCTGGATGTATTTACCCTGGTATTCGAGAAAGGCAGGTAATTAAAATCTGATTCAGTTTTGGCAATCACCATGGCGGGTCTGAAACCTGCGAATTCTTTCCTGGTATAAGCAATTTCCGCAACACCATCTTCTTTGGTAGCACCAACACCCAATACCTGGTTATTGTTTCCGTAGATCACTACATTAACACCTGGCATTGCCATAGCGGTTTGCAGGCTGTTTGCAAAAACGTATAATTTATCTTTTCCTTCTTTTGCTATCAATCCTATATCCGATTTTGAAATAAACCGGCTGTCGCTCAGCCAATAGTCTTTGTCTGATCTCACTTTTATATGATATATACCCTTAAACTCGGCAAGCCGGTCTTCCACATTAAACTTCAGTAATCTCGAATTGCCATATTTTGGTAATGAGCGGGTATCAATTTCTTTTTCATAAACGATATCACCAAGGTTCGGATTATTGCTTTCGTATTCATCTCCATAGTAATCGCCGTCACAGTTATTATCTTTTGGATAATAGCCATACCGTTGTGCCAAAAGAAGGTTCGATTCATAAATCTTCGAAATAACTATTTTTATTTTAGGCACGTTCACAATGCGCATTTCTATTTGCTGGTTGCCCGTTCCGGAGAGATAAACTGCTTTGCTGTTTACAAAACTGATAGATGGCTCCAGCTCTCCAAAAGAAATATTATTTGTATAAGGCTCACGAAGAACTCCGCCAATACGTCCGCGCAAACCTTCTTCAACATCAAGAACATAGGTCTTTTCAACATCAAATTGTTCACTTCGTATAACAAAACCGTCATCCGTCAACTCAGTGTTGAACTTGACGGCCGGTGTGATTTTCAGTAAGGACGAAAGCTTATCTAAAACAATCTGCTGGCTGGTCCGCACATAAATCTCTCCACCCGTGCCATTGTGTTCAGTGGTGATTTCATTTACCGTGAGATTAAACGGTGAAGGAATCAGCAGCTCAGATTTCAGGTCGGTAGTAGTTGCATTGTTTCCGCCCTGGGGTATGATTCCCTTCTGCACGACCAGAGAGGCTGAAAGATCATCATCCTTTAATTTCAAACCACTGAGACGGATCGAAATTTTACTATCGGGAGATAAGGTATTGACTGAGTAAGTGATAGGCTTATTATCAATGTTAACAGATAACTTGTCTTTCAGGCTGGCGGGATCAACGGGATAATTAAAATAGAGATCAACCTGTGGCAATGCGGAATTCGAACTTTCATCCGTGAGTACCCAGGTGATATTTGTATTCTCAAGCTTCAGAGCCGGAGTAGTAAAAATAATTTTATCGGATTTGCCAATCTTGTCAAAAGCTGAATACTGTAGTATATCGCTTTTCAATGTAGCCTTGAAGCTTGTAGCTGGTGGCAATGGTTTTGAAGGCGAAAAGACAAGCTGGTCCGGGCTTTCCCAGCGAAACTTACCAGGTATACCAGGTGTAAATGATACATATTCTGTAGAATCCCATTTATTGACCAGGGAATCTTTTACCAGTGCCTTATCAAATCTGAAGATGAGGTTACCAAGTGTTGGAACTTCGTCCTTAGCATTTGTATAATCGAGGTTAACGATGTTTCTGTTGCAGGACAAAAAAGCGAAAATAAGAATCAAAGAAAACAATGATCTTGAGCGCATAGGTAAGGGTTAATTGTTGGAGTATTGCAATGATTGGTTTTATATTATATTAGTAAGACAGATATTTATCAAGACTGGCTTAAGCTGTTAAAGCGTTGTATGCATTTAATAATTATGTTCGTTAATTCTTTTAAAAGTAGAAAATGGTTCTTAAATCGCATAATAGAAAAACTCAAACCGGCACTTTAGTTAGCTAATGGCAATATTTACCATGCAATTGAAATTTACCTTGCAACTGAAATGAAGAAAAAATTTCCCCGGTTAAAAAAATTGTTTTTCGGCGGATTGATTACCGTTGTAGGCCTGGTATTGGCATTTTTTATTTTCAGCCTGATATTTCCTTTGCCTGATAAGTTAGATTACTCAACCGCAGTTTATGATGACAAGGGGGAGCTTATTCATGCCTACCTGACACCAGATCAGAAATGGCGGTTAAAAACGTCATTGGAAGAAATTTCACCTTTGCTGAAAAAGACCATCCTTTATAAAGAAGACCGGTATTTTTATAGTCACCCCGGTGTTAACCCGGTTGCCATCTTCCGGGCGTTTACAAAAAATATTTTCCGTGGTAAAAGAACCTCCGGCGCTTCCACTATTACTATGCAGGTGGCCCGTGCATTGGAACCTAAGCCGCGCACTTATCTCAATAAGTTTGTCGAAATTTTCAGGGCCTTTCAACTTGAACTAAAGTATTCTAAAACGGAGATTTTTCAGCTTTATCTTAACCTGGTTCCATATGGTGGAAACATCGAAGGGGTGAAATCTGCGGCCATCTTATATTTCAAAAAGAATCCTGACCATCTTTCACTTGCGGAAATTACGGCTTTGTCCATCATACCAAACCGGCCCTCTTCGCTGGTGATTGGCAAAAACAATGATCGCATCATTATTGAAAGAAATAAATGGTTGAACTGGTTCCGTGAAGAAAAAGTCTTTACTGCAAAGGAGATTTCTGACGCTTTAGAGGAACCGCTGACTGCTTCAAGAAACCAGGTTCCAAAATTATTGCCACATCTTTCCCAAAAGCTCAGATCTTCAGGCGCCATTGATATCCACACAAACATATCCCTGAACACCCAATCCAATATTGAAAAGATAGTGGCCGACTATTCCAGGACCTATCGATTGCAACAAATCATGAATGCCGCCGTAGTCGTGATAGATAACAGGACACATAAAATTATCTCTTATCTCGGATCTGCGGATTTTGCTGACAGCACGGATGGTGGACAGGTAAACGGTGCTGCAGCTGTAAGGCAGCCGGGAAGCACACTGAAACCGCTGGTTTATGCGATGAGTATAGACGAAGGTTTTCTCACCCCCAAAACAATTATCAACGATGTAGCGATCAACTATGCCGGTTATGCGCCGGAAAACTACGACAGACAATTTAATGGACAGGTTGCGATGGACTTCGCGCTTGAACATTCACTGAATATACCGGCGGTTAAAACATTGGGAAGACTTGGCAAAGATAAACTGATAGATAAGCTGGCAATCTGCGGATTTGAACAGGTTAAAAAAGATCAGCGGAAGCTTGGATTATCCATGATCCTCGGAGGTTGTGGAACAACATTGGAGGAATTAACGGGCCTCTATAGTGCCTTTGCAAATGATGGCAACTTTATAAAGCCTGTAATAACAGCAGACGCGAAGCAGTCCGGTTCGCGCAGGGTTTGTAGTCCTGCCGCTACTTTTATGATCAACGAGATTCTATCAAAGGTCAACCGGCCGGATTTTCCACTCAACTGGCAGAGCACTGAGCATATGCCAAAAATCGCCTGGAAAACGGGAACGAGTTATGGCCGCCGCGATGCCTGGAGCATAGGTTATAATAAGAACTTTACCGTAGGTGTATGGCTTGGTAATTTTTCGGGAGCGGGAGTTGCTTCTCTAAGCGGAGCAAACACAGCCACTCCCTTACTTTTCCGCATCTTTAATACCATAGATTATGACAGTGACCAGGAATGGTTCAGGCAACCGGAAGATTGTTTAAACAGGCTGGTATGTTCCGAAACAGGCCTGCCACCCGAAGAATTCTGTACAAATATTATCGACGACTATTATCTCCCGCTCGTATCATCCACAAAAACATGTGACCATATGCGTGAGATTTTTGTTTCAGCAGATGAAAAATTATCTTATTGCCATAACTGCCTTCCACAAAGCGGGTATAAAAAGAAATTGTACAGAAATTACTCACCGGATATGCTAGCTTATTTTGGTGAAAGGGAGATCACATACAACCGGATCCCTGTACACAATCCATTATGTGAAAAAGTTTTCCAGGAAAATGGGCCGGCTATCGTTTCTCCGAAAAATGGTGCAGAATATCTTATCAGTAAAAAAAATCCGGAGCCGATACAGCTTAGTTGCAGTGCAGGTGCCGATGTGGCGAGAGTCTACTGGTATATCAACAATAAATTCTTCAAAACTGCTGAAGTGGGCAGCAAACAATTTTTTATGCCGGAAGAAGGCCCGGTTAAAATTTCCTGTACAGATGATAAAGGGAGGAACCGCGATGTAAGAATCGTCATTAGATATGTTGACCTGTAAAAAAAGTGGTGAGTTGTGAGTGGTAAGTGGTGAGTTTAGTTATGAGTGATGAGTTATGAGTTATGAGCGAAGTTACTGAGTGGGTGAATGTTTAAGTGTTTGATTACATTTAATCACTGAGTTGGATTTTGATTACTTGGTTTTAAAACCAACCCTAAAAGGTGAAAGAGGGAAGCTATTGTATCTGGAAACCGATAGCTGCATTTTCGGCGGCGCATGACGTCAATATTCATCAAAATGTAATAACTTCCTTTCATGACTAACTCGCGGAGAAATTTCTTTTATAAGGCCGGTTTGATGGCAGGAGCTTTTTCGACTAATAGCCTGTTCAACCAGCTTCATGCGGCAGAGATTGAAAAAGCAGCAAGCCGGATATCTGATCTCGATCCATTTCAGGCTGCAAGTGATGAAGATTACTGGAGCGTTATCCAACAAGCTTTTACTGTTAATCCAAATATTATCAACTTCAATAACGGCGGTGTAAGTCCTTCACCAAAAGTCGTGCAGGATGCAGTGGAACGATATAACAAATTCTCCAATGAAGCTCCCTCCTATTTTATGTGGCGGATCCTGGACCAGGGCCGGGAACCACTCAGGGAAAAACTCGCTGAACTTGCCGGCTGCGATCCGGAAGAGATTGCCATAAACCGCAATGCCACTGAAGCTTTAAATACGGTGATCTATGGAATGGATCTTGAAAAAGGAGATGAAGTGATCGGAACCAAACAGGACTACCCGAATATGATTCAAGCCTGGAGGCAAAGAGCTTTACGCGAAGGAATACAATACACCCAGCTTAATTTTGATTTTCCTATTGAAGACGATGACACTATTGTAAAAGCTTTCGAAAACGCAATCAACTCCAAAACAAAACTTGTTCATATCACCCATGTAGTTAACTGGGTCGGTCAGATCATGCCGGTCAAGAAGATTGCCCGCATGGCACATAGTAAAGGTGTTGAAGTTTTGGTTGATGGTGCACATAGTTTTGGATTGATCGATTTCAAAATTCCGGATCTTGAATGCGATTATTTTGGTACCAGTCTTCACAAATTCCTGAGTGCCCCAATCGGATCAGGCATGTTATGGATAAAAAAAGATAAGATCGAAAAAATCTGGCCGCTCTTATGTAACGATAAACCCAAAAGCAAGGATATCAGGAAATTTGAAACGCTCGGCACCCGTAGCTTTCCGATTGAACAGGGCATTGGTGAGGCTATCAATTTTCACAATGGTATCGGCTCAAAAAGAAAGGAAGAAAGAATAAGATACCTGAAGAATTACTGGGCCACGAGAGCGAAGGAAATTCCCCGGGTAAAGATCCATACCTCATTGAAACCGCAGTACTCCTGTGCCATTTGTGGTGTATCCGTCGATGGAATGACAACAACCGAACTTGACAATGCCCTTTTCGGTAAATATAAAATTCACTGCACAAATATTGTCTGGGAAAACATCAAAGCGGTGAGGATCACACCGCATGTTTATACATCGATCCAGGATGTTCAAAAGCTGGTAAGAGCCCTGGAAGAGATTGCTTCAAAAAAGGCTTAAAACTTGTAAGCAGATAAAAGAAACACGGATAAAGGAGTTCCTTAGAGAACCAGCTTTTCATTTGCACTATTGATAGGAGAAGATTTTTGAATGTCGATGGCAGGTAGCGCTCTCAACTAATAAAATTTAACTCCTTAATTGCATTAAGAACTTATATATCTGAATTCGTTAAGTCGCAAAAGTTTTTTGCTCAGCTAGAAAATCTTAAAGAAAGATACAGGTAGATACTCAGGTAAGTCACCAAAAACAACGCCATTTCGAAAAAGAATATTTTTTTCAGCTTTGTTGAATTTAGGTTTAATTTTTTCCTAAACAGGAATCCAATAAGCAAGATAATACCCGAAAACACTAAACTTATAATAAATACATATAGGCTTAAGCTTAAGAACATCTGAGTTTCTGTCTCTAAAGGACTACCTTCTCCATTTGCATTTGAAGCAAACAAGAAGCTCATCCCGATGAAAAAAAACGCTGCGACGTTCGCGCTTATCAGCAGGAGATAAAAGAAAGCTTTTTGCATCTTATTTATTCAGGTTACCTCAAAAAGCCGGTTATCCCAATCAGGAAAACCGGCTTTTGCCTAATACATATTTAACTAAGGATTCTTGTAATAAAGTATTCTTGCCAATCAGCCATACTTTCAATCAGGTCAGCTCTAACATTTTGAAGAAGCCAGCTTCATAGAAGCAAATTCGACAGTATTGAAATCTAATCCACCTTTCTTACACTCCCTGCCCCACTTACTTTTTGATTTACAGTTGCGGCTTCGCCCTTATATTTCACTGAACCTGCGCCGCTAACCTGTGCATCCACTTTCATGCTTGCATAAACCTCAGCGTCGCCTGCGCCGGAAATCTCGATTGTCGTGTTTTCAGTCAGGAGATCAAAGCAACGCGCGTGGCCCGCACCCGAAAGCTCACACGAAAAATCACGGGTTTTCCCTTTTAGATTCACCGACCCACTACCCGAAATATCAGTAGTAACCACCGGTACATCTACCTCCATTTTTATATCGCCAGCACCACTGACGTGTAGACTAAGTTTATCATTATTACTGATCTTTGTTTCGCCAATGATATCACAGGCACCGGAAACCCCAATTTCAGAAAAATTCGGTGATGTAACATAGATTTTCAAATCTGAAGTAGGTCTGAGGTTGTATCCACGCCGGCTTCTCACCTCAATTTTATTACCATTTTGCTTGATTTCTATGTACTCGAGCAGGTTTTCATCACCTTCTATCCGGACGGGTTTCAGGTCACCCTGGCTAACGTGGACGTCAATGGCACCATGAACTTCTACTACGGAAAACGAACCAACTGAACGTTCTTCAGACTTGATATTTCCGTTACCCTCCACGCGTTTGCCACCACCGAAACGGCAGGAACTTAAAACGACTACGGATAACAGGAAGAGCAGGAACTTTCTCATATAATGTGTTTTAGCGATACAAATATTATCAAATATTTTAGACTAACACACATTTGACGCAGATAAGTACTAAACGTTACGCTATTTGCCGTTTAACTAACATAATTAATTTAACTAAAAAAATTAATAAGTAATACACAAACAGATAGCTGTATCGCAAATCTAAAATTGATTTTTTACCTTCGCGCTACCATGACGGAAAAGATCATCATTCTCGACTTCGGTTCACAATACACTCAATTGATAGCCAGGGCCGTACGGGAAGCGAACATTTACTGCGAAATCACGCCTTTTCATAAAGAAATTAATTTCGATCCCGGTATCAAGGGGGTCATTTTATCTGGCTCGCCATTTTCAGTAAATGATCCGAACGCACCATATGTAGATATAACTGCAATGACTGACCGCGTACCGGTACTTGGTGTTTGCTATGGCGCACAGCTGGCGGCCAAACAATTTGGAGGTAAAGTAGAAAAAAGCAACAAAAGGGAATACGGCAGGGCATTTTTGCATGCTACAAAGCAGGATATTCTGTTTAAAGATATCAGCGCAACCAGCCAGGTCTGGATGAGCCATGCCGATACTATCCTGGAATTGCCCGCGGGTTTTGAATTACTGGCTACAACAGAGAGCATTCCTGTTGCTGCTTTCCGTAAAACCGAAGGAGCTGTGTTATATGGTGTACAATTTCACCCGGAGGTTTATCATTCAATAGAAGGCAAAAAAATCATTAAGAATTTCCTGGTCGACATCTGTGGATGCAAACAAGACTGGACACCCGAACATTTTATCACAGATACCGTTGCTTCTCTCAAAAAACAAATCGGTAATCGTAAAGTGATCATGGCCCTGAGCGGTGGTGTTGACTCTACCGTGGCAGCAACGCTTATTCATCGCGCTATTGGCGATAATCTTTCCGGCATATTTGTGGATAATGGAGTATTAAGAAAAGGTGAGTTTGAACAAGTGCTCAGGACTTACAATGAGATTGGGCTGAACGTTAAGGGGGTTGATGTGAAACAACTATTTTATGATGCACTGGCCGGCAAAAGCGATCCGGAATCCAAACGGAAAACGATTGGCCGGCTGTTTATAGATGTGTTCCAGGAAGAAGCAAAACATATAGAAGGTATTGAGCTCCTTGGCCAGGGCACAATTTATCCGGACGTAATTGAGAGCATTTCCGTTCACGGACCTTCGGTTACTATCAAATCACATCATAATGTGGGTGGTTTACCTGATATCATGCATCTTGAGCTCGTAGAGCCACTCCGGTATTTATTTAAGGACGAAGTAAGAAAAGTGGGAAAAGAACTTGGTATCCCCGCTGATCTTCTCAACAGGCACCCTTTCCCCGGACCGGGACTTGCCATCAGGATCCTTGGTGATATCACACCTGAAAAAGTGGCTTTGTTACAGGAAGCTGATTATCGGTTTACACTTGCTTTAAAAGAACATAAACTTTACGATACAGTCTGGCAGGCCGGAGCCATATTATTACCTGTAAAAAGTGTTGGCGTAATGGGCGATGAACGTACCTACGAATTTACCATTGCTTTGAGAGCAGTGACTTCGGTTGATGGTATGACGGCAGACTGGGCACATCTGCCATATGACTTCCTGGCTTTTATTTCCGGCGATATCATCAATAATGTTAAAGGAATTAACAGGGTGGTTTATGATATAAGTAGCAAACCACCTGCAACCATTGAATGGGAGTAACCGTTTTGTAGCAGGAAGAATAAGCTCATTAAACAACGATTTTCTATGCTAGGATCTTATCGGGGTATTTTGTCCTGCCTGTTTTGCTTAGTTGTTCTGCAGTTATCAGCCCAGACTGATTCAATTACAGAACGCCGCAAGATTTCGGTGTTTGCTCCCCTATATCTTGATTCAGCATTTGATGCATCAGGTAACTATAGATTTGGCAAGGTGCTTCCAAAGTTTATTTCACCCGGGTTGGAATTTTACCAGGGTGTTCAGCTGGCAATAGATTCAATCCAGAAGCAAGGCCTGGAACTTGATATAAACATCTTCGATACCAGGTCTGGGAAAACTGCGCTTCAGAATATCATAGATAAACCTGAATTTCAGGGAACCGATATTATACTCGCGCATGTAAACATGGCTGATGCACAGTGGCTCGCTCATACAGCAAAAGCGCAAAACATTCCCTTTATCAATGTCAATTTTCCGAATGAGGCTGGTGTTACCGACAATCCCCAGTATGTAATTCTTAACTCAACATTGTTTACTCATTGCGAAGGCTTATACCGCTTCATGCAAAAGAATTATGCTTTGTCCCCCATCGTTGTATTTCGCAAAAAAGGTGCACAGGAAGACAGGCTCAATGCATATCTGAAAGCGATAGAAAAAAGTACTGCTTCTGTTCCACTCAAGTTGAAATATGTTACGCTGAATGATGGATTCACCACTGAAGATGTTTCTGCCCAGCTCAATCCCAACAAAACAACCATCATAATGTCGGCAAGTCTTGATGTAAACTTCGGTATGAGGCTGGCTGCCCAGTTAAGTGAACTTAATGCCGGGACGCATGCAAATATCCTGTTGGGCATGCCCAACTGGGATGCCGTAAACTTTTCAGGTTCATTATACAAGGGACTTGAGATAATATATTCCACCCCGTTTTATATTGCACCTTCTGATAGTACCGCTGCCAGGTTGAACCGAAAGTACAGCAGTGAGAATTATGTGCGGCCCGGTGAAATGGTTTTCCGTGGCTTTGAAACAACTTACCAGTTTGCACACCTGCTATTGGACAAAAGTGATACAACAATTCAACAAAAGCTGGGCAATGATAAATACAAGATTTTTTACGATTTTAATATACAGCCCGTCTTAAATAAGCAAACCGGCAAAACAGATTATTACGAAAACAAAAAATTGTTTTTTGTGAAGAAGACTGACGGCCTGTTTAAAGCAGTTTACTAAATTTCCGTGGCTTGCCTGGATTATTTCCTTGCATGACTTGGTTATTTCCATGGCTGACTTGATTACCTCCGTGGCTGCATTGATTATTCCCGTAGCTGACTTGATTACCTCGGTGGCTGGCTTGACTATTTCCGTAGCTGACCTGATTACCTCCGTGGCTGGCTTGATTATTTCCATAGCTGACTTGAATACCTCCGTAGTTGCCGTGATTACCGCTATTGACATAATCCATTATAGTACGCTGTTGACTTAACTCATCATAATAATTATTTGCATTTCCTTTCAACGGGTAATTTTGTTAATCCAGCATGCGACAAAAGATTTTCCGCCTGGGAAAAGATATTCCACCAGGGAAAAAGGTATTCCGCTAAGAAAAAAGATATTCCACTAAAGAAAGATATTCCGCTAAAGAAAGATATTCGGCTAAGTAAAAGATATTCCGCTAAGGAATAATTATTGCTGTCCCTAAGCATAGGCTTTACAATCAAGGATAAGTTTTACAATTAAGCGTATGTTTTACTAATAAGCCTAAGTTTTTCTATCAAATGGCACTCATCGAATTTACAAATAAGGGCCTTTATTGCTCCCCCGGCGATTTCTATATAGATCCCTGGGCTCCCGTCGACCGGGCGGTCATTACCCATGCGCATAGTGACCATGCGAGATGGGGATCGGCTTCCTATCTCTGCCATACTGATTGCAAACCGTTATTGTACCTGCGTTTGGGAGATGTAAATGTACAAAGCATGGAATGGGAGGATAGCACCTATCTGAACGGAGTAAAAATATCTCTTCATCCGGCTGGCCATATGATCGGGTCTTCCCAGGTGAGAGTAGAATACAAAGGCGAAGTCTGGGTAGTAAGCGGAGATTACAAAACAGAAGATGATGGTTTAAGTGGCAAATTTGAGCCAGTAAGATGTAATACATTTATCACCGAATCAACTTTTGGTTTACCTATTTATCATTGGAAACCCCAACACGAAATATTCCAGAATATACAGGATTGGATCACTGCGAACAGGGAAGCTGGTAAAATTTCTGTTTTGCTGGCTTATAGCCTTGGTAAGGCCCAGCGTTTATTGCAATGTATACCTGCGGTATGTAACGATATCTATGTACATGGTGCAATATGGAACGCTCATTTAACGCTTCAGCAAGCTGGCTGGGCGCTTCCTGACGTGAAACGGGTAACGCCTGATCTTCCCAAAGAAGCATATACAGGAAAAGTAATCATTGCACCGCCCAGTGCCGATGGAACACCCTGGATAAAAAGATTCAGGCCACATGCCGTTGGGATCTGCAGCGGCTGGATGCAGGTAAGAGGGAATGTCAGACGCCGCAATGCCGATGCCGGGTTTGCACTCAGCGATCACGCTGACTGGAAAGGATTGCTTGAATCAATAAAAGCCACCGGTGCGGAAAAAGTATTTGTGACCCATGGATTCCAGTCTGTGCTTAGCCGTTACCTCAATGAATATGGTATTGAAGCAGCCGAAGTAAAAACAGAGTTTGGAAAGGAAGATGATGAAATTATTCCTTCAAATGATGAAGCCACTGAAGGCAACCAAACCACATCTGCTGAATTAGCCCCGGCCAGAACAGCTTATGCCGGTGAAACAATGAAGGATACCGACGAAACAAATAACAAAACAGAAATTACCGATGCGAGTGAAGATATCGACATGAATTCAGAAAATATTGATCATAATTCAGGTGATGAAACAAAACTTCGCAATGAGGGCAAAATAAATTCCCTTAATAATGGTGGTGACGTAGATCCCCTTAAGAATGATAGTGACGTAGATTCTGATAAGTACAAAACAAAAGATCAATAACTATGCGATTATTTTCTGATCTGGTGGTTACACTTGGTTCGTCTACAAAAACGAATGAAAAGCTGGAAGCACTGGCAGATTATTTTGCAAAAGCAAATCCTAAGGACAAGGTTTGGGTGATTGCCATTTTCAGTGGCAGAAGACCAAAACGCGCAGTAAACTCCACTCAACTTTTCAACTGGTGCGCAGAAATCGTGGGCTTACCAATCTGGCTGATGGAAGAAAGTTATCATACCGTCGGCGACCTGGGTGAAACAATTGCTCTGCTTCTCCCGGAAGCTACGATCACTGAAGCCTCTTATCCCCTTCATCATTATTTGGAACAACTTACCGTGATTGACAAAGAACCCGAACAGGTTCGTAAGGAATTTATTTTATCATCCTGGAACAGCATGACCCAGGCTGAGCGTTTTGTTTTTAACAAATTGATTACTGGTAGCTTCAGAATTGGGGTTTCACAAAAGATGATGGTAAATGCATTATCAAAAACAGTAAGTCTTCCTTCTTCGGTTATAGCTCACCGTATCAGCGGTAACTGGAACCCAATGAGCACAACCATCGAGGATTTACTTAGTGAAAACGCATTAGCAGCAGATCATTCCAAACCCTACCCATTTTACCTGGCTTATGCTCTTGAAGAAGATCCAACAGCGCTGGGAGAGCCTGCAGACTGGCAGGCCGAATGGAAATGGGATGGAATCCGCGGTCAGATTATTAAACGCAATAACGAATTGTTTGTCTGGAGCCGGGGTGAAGAATTGATGACCGATAAATTTCCGGAGTATGACACGCTTCGCACACTGTTACCTGAAGGTGTTGTTCTGGATGGAGAGATTATACCCAGCCAGGATGGAAAACCTTTACCTTTCGCTTTATTGCAAACAAGGATCGGCCGAAAAAACCTAACAAAAAAACAATTGCTTGAAACGCCGATCACATTTTTTGTTTATGACCTGCTCGAATATGAAGGAAGAGACTTCCGTGAATCGACATTAATCGAAAGAAGAACCATTCTTGAAAAAATTGTAAAGGAAGCGAATCATCCGGCATTGATACTTTCAGAAATAATCGATTACAAATCCTGGGAGGAGCTAACGGAAATGCGCACCCGCTCCCGCGACATGGGCAGTGAAGGTATCATGCTAAAACGTAAGATGTCTACTTACCAGGTTGGCCGAAAACGCGGTGATTGGTGGAAATGGAAAATTGATCCATTGGTTATTGATTGCGTAATGATCTATGCACAGAAAGGTTCCGGTCGGCGGAGTAATTTATACACTGATTACACCTTCGCGGTACGTGATGGTGATAAGCTGGTTTCATTTACAAAAGCTTATTCGGGACTGACAGATAAGGAATTTAACCAGGTGGATGCCTTTGTCAAGGCACATTCCATTGAAAAGTTTGGCCCGGTCCGAACTGTAAAACCGGAACTGGTTTTTGAAATTGCATTTGAAGGTATAGCCGCTAGTAATCGTCATAAATCTGGTGTGGCACTGCGTTTTCCAAGGATATCGAGGTGGAGGAAAGACAAAAAGCCTGATGAGATCAATACGATTGAGGATCTTAAACAAATGCTTGAAATTTACGGGAAATAATGCTGCTTTGATAATGTCGCTTCGATAATGTCGCTTCGATAATGTCGCTTCTATAATGTCGCTTCGTTGATTTTGCGCGTGCGTGGCGTTCACTCGGTTCTTCCCTTCGCCGGATGGGCCTTTCGGTTGGTTTGATTTGCCACTGTGATTCCTGGTTAATACCTTTCGTTATGCCGCTCTCTGCCGTTGTCTCCGATCGGCTTTTTGTTCCCTGATCGGCTTTTTTAGGTATTCATGTAGCGATAGCTGGCATTGGGCCCTGATCGGCTTCGGTAACTCCGAACAGGAATCGAAGGTGGCAATCAAACCAACCTCAGGCCCATCCTGCACGTTCTAATCTCGTTCACTTAAGGGATTTGCGACTTGTACAACATAATTCAACTTTCACTTATTGCAATAACCGGCATTGACATTATCGGCATTGCAGAGATTGAAATGAAATTGCTGTGTTACCGTTCTCTGAATTACTGTTGCCAGC
>NZ_DATHKG010000012.1:0-14830 GCF_035489435.1 Flavitalea sp. | reverse complement strand
GATTGCTTGCGAATTAGATGAAAAGAAAGCAAATGCAATGATGCACAACCGAAATTTTGGTAGCTAAGATTGGTTAAGATTGTTGCAAATGGAATTTTGGCAATCGTTTTTCCGATAACCGCGTGGCTGGCAATTGTAATTCAGAGAACTGTAACACAGCAATGTCATTTCAATTTCTGCAATGCCGATAATTTCAATGCCGGTTATTGCAATAAAGCGAATGTTGAATTATGTTGTACAAGTCGCATATCCCCTAAGTGAACGAGATTAGAACGTGCAGGATGGGCCTGAGGTTGGTTTGATTGCCACCTTCGATTCCTGTTCGGAGTTACCCAAAGCCGATCAGGGCCCAACAACCCCTAGCACAACATGAATACCTAAAAAAGCCGATCAGGGAACTAAAAGCCGATCGGAGACAACAGCAGAGAGCGGCAAAACGAAACGTATTAACCAGGAATCACAGTGGCAAATCAAACTAACCGAAAGGCCCATCCGGCGAAGGGAAGAACCGAGTGAACGCCATGAACGAGCAAAATCAACAATGTAAAAATAATGAAGCTTCTCAGAAGCAAACATTCACGCACAAATTTGCCAGGTTTGAATCTTAAAAATGCAAAGTAGCAAAGTCTTATCTCGTACCAACAAATGGTTGTTGCCTTTGAGGACTTATACGGCTGTTTGCTGGATAGACGGGATAAGTACTTCTGTCTATACCAATACTGCCGGAGATAGAGAAAGTTTTCTCATCATTTATATACATCAAACCTGCTTCGGCCCTTGAGTAGATACCAAACCCGTTTGAATTGAATCGGGTATTGCCAGGGTTACTTTTATAGATGTTGAAGTCGTTAAATGAACGGTTATAAGTAAAATAAGATGGAGCCACAGATACACCTGCGAATGCATATAAATTCTTAGTTAACCTGCGGTTTAATTGCATGCCAATAGGTGCGGAGATTACCGAGGTGTTGCCGCCATTAAAAAATCCAAAACCACTCGAAATGCCCGCATATTTATTTAGTGACCAGTTCCTGTTTAATGTGTTGCTGTCCATCTGTTGATTATAATGTGGAAAACCACCCATTTGGGTATTGTTCACAATAGCCAGAGGCACACCCTGTTGAGCATTCCCTGCCAGGAAAAACAGGCATCCAAATATTAAAAACAGTACTCGCATTCCGGAAGATTAGGCTCTAAAAATAACGGTTATTCAGACATAATTAGCTTAAAATTCTCATTTTAACAAGTGCAGATACTTTATTCCCGGTAAAGACATTTACTTTAGTCCCGGTATAGACAGACAATTTATTGCCGATATAGTCAGACAATTATTCCCAGCATACTGCAGATACTTTATTCCCGGTATAGTTTTGCCGCTGCCTTCAACATGGGAAATTGATTTTGGTGCCAGTACGGATAAGGGGGTAGGATCTCACTGGCTTTGTCAAGCTTTTTCACCTGCTCTACCGTTAGATTCCACCCTACTGCACCGAGGTTTTGCTTCAGTTGTTTAGCATCCCTTGCTCCAATGATAATGTTTGATACAGTCGGCCTTTGCAGCAACCAATTCAGCGCAATCTGGGACAAGGTTTTACCTGTTTCGTGCACTAACTCGTCCAGTGCATCCACGATGTCGTATAAGCGCTCATCATCCGCTAAAGTATTCACTACGGGGCTTCCGCCTTGTGCCACTCTCGCATCTTCAGGAAATGGTTGGTTCCTGCGGTATTTGCCGGTTAACTTTCCACTGGCTAAAGGACTCCAGATAATGGCGCCGATTTTTTGATCTATACCCAGGGGCATTAGTTCCCATTCATAGTCCCGGTTAAGTAACGAATAGTAAGTCTGATGCGCGATATATTTTGACCAGCCGTAGCGTTCAGATATTGAGAGCGATTTCATTAAATGCCAGCCCGAAAAATTAGAGCAGGCTATATACCGGACTTTCCCGCTTTGAATAAGATTGTCTAAAGTCTTCAGCGTTTCTTCCATCGGGGTATTGGCGTCAATACCATGCAGGTGGTAAATATCAATATGATCAGTATCTAATCGTTTTAAACTTTCCTCGCAGGATTTCACAATATTAAAGCGTGACGAACCAAAATCGTTGACCTCGTCCGTCATAGGAAAAGTAACTTTTGTTGAGATCAAAACTTTGTTCCTTATTCCTTTAATAGCCTGGCCCAAAATCTCTTCTGAAGCACCACGCGAATAAACGTTTGCCGTGTCGAAAAGATTTACGCCTGCATCCAGGCAAAGGTTCACAAGGGTCTTGGCTTCATCAACTGATGTAGATCCCCATGCTTTGAAAAAATCAGTGCCACCCCCAAAAGTTCCTGTGCCAAAGCTCAAAACCGGGACCCTTAAACCTGAGTTTCCTAATTGTCTGTATTCCATTTTAAGATTATAGTTGGTTGAGATTATAGTTGGTTAAGATTATAGTTGGTTAAGACTATAGTTGGTTAAGACTATAGTTGGTTAAGATTATAGTTGGTTAAGACTATAGTTGGTTAGATTATACATGGTTCAATTGTATTCGGCTCAATTGTATTCGGTTCAGTGGGTAAGAATATACATTGTTAAGATTATAATTGTTAAGATTATACATTGTTAAGATTATACGTTGTTAAGATTATACATTGTTAAGAATATACATTGTTAAGATTATAAGTAGTAAGGATTAGACGTTGTTCAATTGTATGTTGCTAATCAATTTAAATTCGTTTCTTGATTACCTGCCGTCCCTGTTTAAACTTTCAGCCATCTCTTCCAAAGGTATCGAATATCAATGTTTAAAAATACCTGCAAATGTCCCTTACACGCCTCCGGCTCAAATGACGGTACATCATATCTGCCGGGTCTATTCTAAATTCTTACATTTAGTAAGCAGTTTTCGAAAACAAACCAACTCCGTAGGCGGTTTTCGAAAAATAAGCCAACCCTATAAGCAGTTTTCAAAAAACAAACCAACTATGTAAGCACTTTTCGAAAAAATAAACCAGCAGATATGCAGCAACGAAAACATTATTGCACAATCAATCAATTCTTTCCTCTTCCGTTCTATTACCTGTTTGTCATTTTTCTACCTGCTCTTGCATGTGGACAGCATGAACATGAAAAAGCACAGAATAATAATAATGCTGCCTTACCAATAATTGAAAATGTTGAACCGCAGCCTTTGATCTCCCAGGCATTGCGAATAGATCAGGCCCTGCAATTTCTTGGTAGTTCTTTAAACAAAGAAGACAGGGACCGATTGATGGAATTAAAAAAGAAAAAGCCTGGAGCTGAAGTTGTGAAAGAAATCCAGCAGATCCTTGACCCATATTGTCTGGCAGGAGTAAATATCAATCCGGAAGCCAGAGTAATGGTCACAAGAGGCCCGGCCAGACCTGTTCTTATTCAAGGCGGGTGGACAAGTTTTCTTGTTAAGATCCATAATGAATCCGGCGCAACTTCGCAGCTTGAAGTTGAAAGTGCCAATGCAGCACCAATGTTTCATGGCTCACAAAACGGTGCACATGCAAAGGCTTCTAATCATCTGGATAGCGGTGATGTTGCCAATCGTTTTCTTGAAATCGGAATGTACCGGAACCGCCCTTTGGAACCAAAGCTTTCAGGATTGAAACTGGAATACGGCATAATTCAATTATATAGCCGGGACAGGGGTCAGCGTGAGGTGAATTTGGGGTTCAGTATCGGGCAAGGCACTAAAGACCTTGCATTCAGAAATGCTATGAGTGTGTTGTTTGCCATAATGCCATCAGTAACAGTAGAATTTGCCATAAAAAATGATGATGGTAAACCAGCGATGGGTTCATTTATCATAACTGATAGTATTCAACGTTTGCAGACTAACAATTATAGATTAACCCTTGCCCAAAACGAGTTCGGTGTGCTTTCTAAAAGACTCGTGGGCATTTATCCCTTACCATCAAGAAGAATGGCTGAGACAGATGAATACCCGGATTTTTATTTTCAGCCACAAGTATATCGCTATGATGGGGAACATGTGTCGTTGTCACCCGGATCCTACCAGGTAAACTTCACACGTGGCCCGGAGTATATTTCGCAGACGATTGGGCTGCAGGTTCCAAAGGGAGTGTCAAAAATTCAACAATCTTTCAGACTGAAACGATGGATCAATATGGCTTCGCTGGGATGGTACAGCGCGGACCATCATATACATGCCGCCGGATGCAGCCATTATGAGAGTCCGGAAGAAGGAGTTGCGCCACCGGCAATGTTCCGTCAATCATTGGGCGAAGGCCTTGATATGTCAACAGTTTTATCATGGGGTCCGGGATGGTATAATCAGAAGAAATATTTCATGGGAAAGTTGAGCTCGTTGTCAACTGCGGGTAACCTTATGCGTTATGATGTAGAAGTATCAGGGTTTCCATCTTCACATGCCGGGCATATTGTTTTGCTTGACCTCGATGAGGATGACTATCCTGGCACAAGTACCATTGAGCAATGGCCAAGCTGGACGCAACCGGTGCTTACCTGGGCCCAAAGCCAGGGTGGAATTACCGGTTATGCTCATTCCGGTTGGGGTCTCGAACCAATCACACTAACAACGGAATTACCAAACTATATTCTGCCAAAAATGGATGGCATTGGTGCCAATGAATATGTGGTCACTGTAACCCAGGGGAAAGTTGATTTTTTCAGTGCAGGTGATACACCCGCACCCTGGGAGTTGAACATGTGGTATCATACACTTAACTCCGGCTTCAGAACCAGGCTCAGCGGCGAAACAGATTTTCCCTGCATCTTTGATGAACGGGTAGGTCTTGCCAGGAGTTATTTCAAAACGGGTAACGGACTAAGTTATGAAGGTTATATAAACTCAATTAAAGCCGGCCGCAGCTATGTATCCGATGGGAGATCTCATATCATTGATTTTTCGGTAAACGGTATCGAAATGGGAGTGGGGAACAGTGAATTAAAGCTCGCCGGCGGAGGCAATATAAAAGTGACGGCAAAAGCAACTGCTTATCTATCAGAAAAGCAGGATGAAGCTGCTGAGGCCATTGCGGGAAGACCGCTAACAGAGCCACCGTATTGGAACACTGAAAGAGCAAGAATTAAAACATCCCGTAAAATCTCAGTGGAACTCATTGTAAATGGGGAAGCTAAAGCGAAATCTGAAATTAATGCCGATGGTAAATGGAGCGATCTCAATTTTAATTACCAGCTTCAACGATCTGCCTGGATCGCGTTACGAATATATCCAGCTGCACATACCAACCCGGTTTTTGTAATTGTTGATAACAAACCCATCCAGGTTAAGAAAAGTGCAGAATGGTGCAGACTGGCAGTTGATCAATGCTGGAAAACCAAAGAGCCAAATATCCGGAAAGAAGAAAAACAAGCTGCGGAGTCGGCTTATAAAATTGCGGGCACTATTTATGACGGAATCATTAAAAGTTCAAATCAATAAAAGTGTTAAATAAAAGAGCTAATAAAAGTGCTAATAAAAGTGTTAAATCTTAAACCCAACAATTTTACCCAAGATTCCCACCAATTCTATTATAAATGAGTTCGGGATGCCAGGTTCTTTTCTTGCCAAAAACCATACGTTTTGCTGTTCGAAACGGTTCGAAATGATTCCGTTCAAAGTATTGCCTGGCGTTGATATTATCAACCGGGAATATGCACACATCTTTTGTTTTTATCCGGAATTCCATCAGGGCGATGCCTGCAGACGAAGTGCCGGCTGATATTATTCCCTCACCGGCAGCAGGTAAATAAAACCCTTCAAGAACTTCGTTATTGAAATAGACCATGCCCTGATCAAGATGATCCTGTAAATAGACAGTTCTTTCTTCCCCTGAAACATGTTTATCCAATGCCAGTAACTCAGCCTTGAACGCCGGCTGATAGGGTTCAATATTATCGGGCTGTTTGAGATTACCGGGCTGTTCCGGCAATGGTTTTGGCCTGGCTTCTTTAAATCCGGTCTCTTTAAATCTGACTTCTTTAAAAAAGAGATATTCTGTATCTGTCTTAAACCCCAGTCCTGTATAAACAGGTTCACCAAGATCAGTCGCAATCAACGACAATAAATCACAGTGTCTTGAGAGTGCAACATCCATCAATGTTTTTGTGATCAGTTGTCCAATTCCTTTTTGCCGCTCAGCAGGATGAACAATGATATGCGCCAGCCAAGCGGAGTCATGATGAACAATAGTTGTGCCTATGCCAACCAGTTTATCATCGTTCGTAAACTTAAGCGGAAAACAGCATGAGGATTTAAGATACATCACATGAGCGGGCATGATGCTTCCCCATCCCTCTGGTTGCAAAGCTGGCAGTAAATGCAAATCCTCTTTCCCAAGCGGATGTATCTCCAGGGCCATTTAATATTTGTTACCGGCCGTTAGCGCGAAGAATAGTAATATCTTTTTTAATCTGGTCGTCGTAGGTTTTCTTTACGATATAGTGCCAGTTCTGAGCTGAAACATCAACAAAAAAGAGTTCCCCTTTTTTGTGATTTTTTACGGCTTCTTCAAATTCCTTAGGCATCATCTCAGGGCCAAAAAACCAGCCGGTATCGCCCTTGGTAGTATTGCCATCCATGGTATACTGATCTGAAAGTTGTTCAAATGAGGTGCCCGCATTTGCTTTAGCCACAATAATTTTTTTCAGACTATCTACTTCTGAAGTTGATAAACTTCCGCCATCCAGGAAAATATAATTCGCGCGATAGGCCACTGTCTCAGTACCCTCGAGCACCTTGTAAGTAACATAACCAACATTTACGATGTCGCCCTTTTTTTGGCGTAAAAGGCGCTTATCAAGCAAGGAAGAATCTTTGCCATAGGAAAGTTTATAAATCGTTGGTTTAAGGGCTGCATTTGCATCAATGAATTTTTGAGCATCCTGCATGGTATTGATCTTCTGGAATTGCTCGGTTACGGTCGGCTGAGCAAAAAGGGTTGCTGAAAACAGGAGGAATAAGCCCACAAGGCTATTTTTCATATGTCTACTTTTTGAGTTGCGGTGCATTTTTACTGTCACCACCTGGGTGAACGAAATCAATTATATCGAGCGAATAAAGATACCGAATTAGCTACATTTCAGATTGCCCGGGCCGGCGGCGATCCATGTTTTAATAGTTAATTTATTCTAAAATACCCATATTGCCATGTATATGCGCTGCTTTCCGATTAAAAATCTTAACGGTGAGTTTTTCAACTTGTTTTCAACTTGCCGATGAATGATTCCAGATGAATGATTCCATCAGCTCGGCTTCAATTTTAACGGGTGTCGGAAATCTTCCATTAACTTTAGGAAGGCTAAAAATTCAAAACCATTATTATTATGAAACTAACTTTTTTAACTTTTGCTGCCTTTCAACTGGCCCTGGCCTGTAGCTCACAAACTTCCATTCCGAGTGCAGAAGTGCAGATAAAGGGAGCGCTGCTGGCTGCTCCTGCGGAGAAAAAAGATGGAGCCATGGTTTATGGTTATTCCGATAAGGGTGACCTGGTCGTGCTGAAAAAAGGAACAAATGAATTTATTTGCCTGGCTGATGATCCGGCACAGGCTGCTTTTTCTGTTGCCTGTTATCATAAAGATCTTGAGCCCTTCATGGAAAGGGGAAGAGCATTGAAAAAACAGGGGAAGGATATGAAAGAGATATTTGATACAAGAGAGGCAGAAGTGAAATCCGGGAAACTGAAGATGCCAAAACAGCCAACTACCTTATTCGTCTATACAGCTTCAAATGAAAATTATAACCGGACAACAGGGGATGTGACTGATGGGTATATACGTTCTGTAGTTTATATTCCATATGCCACCCCGGAAACCACCGGTCTTCCTTTGAAACCGGCAGGTCCCGGCATGCCATGGTTGATGCACCCCGCTACCCACGGCGCACATATTATGATCAGTCCGCCAAAGTCAAAATAAAAAAAGCCACCTTAATATGTTAAGGTGACTTTTTGATGTTTTATGAAAATGATCAGGGATATACTATTGCATTTTCATCCAGGATCACCACTTTTGGTAAGCGCAAGTCCCTTCATAGAGGTGGTGGCTAAAAGTTATTCCGTTTTCAGACTTTTAATAGGGTTAATCAGCGCGGTTTTTATTATCTCTTTGCTGATTACCAGTAATGAAATAACAACAAGAAAAAATACCGGAATCAAAAACATCCACCAGCTTAACGGTATATGATAGGCATAAGTACCCAACCATTTATTCATAATATACCCGGAAAGAGGTAGAGCAATAATGAGAGCCGCAATAAGCAATTGCATAAAATCTTTTGTCATCAGTTTCAGCAGACCTGTCATTGTAGCACCCAGCACTTTGCGAATTCCGATCTCCTTTGTTCGCTGAACAGTTATGAGCGCCACCAACCCATACAATCCAAGGCAGGATACAAAGATTGCAAGCATTGTAAAACCAGTAAACAGGATAGAAGTGATCCGGTCTTTTTGGTATTGATTGTTTACCATCTCATCAAAAAATTCGTAGTCAATAGCAATTGATGGAAATCTTGATCTGAATAATTCCTTTACAACAGGGAGATGAACAGGTTTTATTTTAACTGTAATGGTATTGATCGGATAAGTATCATAAACCAGTACCAGCGGTTCAACGACATTATGCAGTGATTTATAATAGAAGTTTTTCACGACACCGACTACCTGGCCATTTTTGCCCCATGCTGATATTTTCTTTCCCAGGCCAGATTTCCATCCCATCTCTTTTACAAAAGCTTCGTTTACAAGGAACCCTTCCATTTTATCTGTACTAAAGCTGTCTGACAAATTTCTTCCTTCCAGCAAGTCTATTTTGAAAACATTTAAAAATTCCGGATCGATGGCATAATAGTTACACATCATATCGCGCTTTTTTCCTTCAGCCTCAGTGATTGCCGGGCCTATGGTGAGGCCATCTTCCGTCATGCCACTACCTATGGTAAGGCCAGTGATTTCGGGGCGTTGCAGCAAGTCGTTGCGGAAAGCATTCACTGAAATCGCGGATCCTGAATCGCGTGGCATATTTAAGTTTAACAACTGCTCTTTGCTAAAGCCAAGATCCTTTTCTTCGATGAATTTCATCTGGTTATAAATCACAGTAGTTCCCATGATTAATCCGGCTGCTATAACAAACTGTGTTACTGAAACCGTCTTACGCAGCCATACTCCCCTGCCGGTATTTCTCCAGCTACCCTTCAATACTTTCACCGGCTGAAAGGAAGATAATACAAAGGCAGGATACAAACCTGCAAGAATCAGGGTTGATAAAAATACCACCATGGTAAATATTGTTACCTGTACCCAATTCACTGTCAGTTCGGTATCAAGCAGCTTGTTAAAAAAAGACAAGCCAAGGGCGACAAATGCGCAGCCAGCCAAATACGAAATAGAAATTAGTAATAAGGATTCAAAAAGGAATTGACGTATCAATTGAATTGGTTTTGCGCCACTCACTTTCCGTATCCCTACTTCACGCGCACGTTCAACCGATTTCGCGGTTGACAGATTTATATAATTAAGCAAGGCGATGATTAATATAAATACAGCAAGTAATGAGAATATATAAATGGTTTGCTTGTTACCTTTGGGTGTATCTGCCAGTTTGCCCTGGCTAAAATGTACCTCAGATAATAGTTCTGATTCAAACTCCACATGGTATTCTTTATCCCCCATTTTATCCAGTTCCGGTTGAACATATTTTGAGCTAAACTGATTTATTTTCCTGGTAAAATTTTGAAGATTGGGTTTTGATTTAAATAATACATAAGTATATACCCAATCATCCATCCATGCTGTGGTTTTAGAGAAGTTGGTTGATAACAGACCTTTGATAAAAAGATCGCTGTTCGCTGGCCGGTCTTTAACCACACCTGTTACCAGCAGTGGCAAACCATTCGTCATCATAGTTTTGCCCAGCGCCGGCGATCGGCCAAAGTATTTAATGGCTACTGATTTTGTGATAATCACCGTATTGGGCTCTGTCAGTGCGTTGGTTTTGGATCCTTCCAGGAAATCGAAATCGAATATGGAAAAAATGGTTGTATCGCTTTTATAAAAATCTTCTTCTCTTAGATACTCGTTGGCTACTTTGAAAGTAAGGGGTGCAGCCTCCAGGCGAACTGCTGATTCTACTTCGGGAAATCCCCGTCTTAACGCGTCTGCCAGGGGAATAGGTGCATTAGCAAGAACCAGGTCTGATTCGGGGGCATGCACCCGGGTTGCGACACGGGTGATACGATCTGATTTTAAATTATACCTGTCATATCCCAATTCATGCTGAACATAGATATATATGATCATACAGGCAGCAATGCCAATAGAGAGACCAAGAATGTTTATTACTGAGAGAACTTTGCGCTTCAATAAATTTCGCCAGGCAATTTTCAGGTAGCTTTTGATCATAGAATTAGTTGAGGATAATAACGAAGAAAAAGCCGGATCCGCCACTGGTCTGCTGCAATCTTGCGATTTTTTTTTTAAACCTAAACACAACGCAAAACTTTTAGGGATTTCCTAACAGTTCAGGGACTTCGACTGCAGCAAACAGTAATGATCTTAAAACAATACTTAACACAAAAGCTGCTATGGGAAACAAACCGGTAATTGTTTCGCTTGTATTATCAAATCCTTTTGTGCCTGCAGAATTCGAAAAAGAAGCGCCGGGTATTATTGTAAGTTTTGGGGTGCAGGACCAGGCATTGCTTGATATCATTTCAGGCGCGGCTAATCCTTCGGGGCTTTTGCCTATACAACTGCCGGCGAATATGAAAACGGTAGAAGAACAAAAAGAAGACGTACCGCATGATATGGAATGTTATGTTGATTCTGAAGGAAACAAATATGATTTCAGTTTTGCGCTCAGCTTCAAGGGTGTGGTTATCGATAACAGAACAGCAAAGTATAAGCATAAGCGATGATGCATCTGCGTTAGCCATCATCTGCACTTCCGGTTTAGCACAACTCCGAAAGCTTAACAATAGCTATTCAGTTTCCTTTTTGGGAATAAAAGTAGCTGTTGTCGGGCTGTTTACTGGTTTCACAGTTTGCAGATAATTGTAAATAGCTTTCAGTTCAACATCGGACATGAGCTTAAACGAGCTCCATGGCATAGGTGAACCTTCAAGCAGTTTACCATTTCTGAACCTGGCGATGAACGCTTCCTGGCTCCATTGCCAGATGCGACCGGTAAAATGAGGTGTCAGGTTGGGAGGTATAAAAGTTCCTGCTTTTTCTTCAAATGGTCCTCCACCCGCAAAAAGCTCCCCGGTATATCCGCCTGTCAAATCTCTTTTGGTATGACAACCACTACAGTTTGCAACGCTCAGTGCCAGGTATTTACCATAAGCGGCTGAAGTATCTATTTTTATTGATTTTGGTACCTCACCTTCCGGACCAACCGGCTTCACCATAAAGGCTTTGACCATGTTTCCCACAACGTTCAGATTGTGTTCAGGCACCTCATTCCGGACTGGTTTTAAGGATCTTAGATAAGAAATTATACTTACCAGGTCATCATCTGTCATATTATGAAAGGGCATAAAATCAAAGACTGCTGTGCCATTGGCGTGAACCCCATAACGAAGAACACGTGCAATTTCCTGGTCACTTCGTTTACCTATCCCCGTTAGTGTATCAGGAGTGATATTTTTTGAGAATATATCACCAACCGGAAGCGAAAATTTAAAGCCGCCGGATAATGGTAATTCCGCACTGGTTTCAAGCAGGGAATCAGCGCTTCTGGTACCGTGGCAGTCGCCACAATGGGCCGCACCCAGAACGAGGTCCCTTCCCCTGGAAATAACAGCAGTATCTTTTGAAGCGATTATTTCAGGAAATGGCGCCTCGTATTTGATATTCTGACGCAAAGGCACAATGGCGCTTATACAAATAATTATGAGCAATACAAGTGCACCGGCCCATTTAAAGATTCTTTTAATCATCGGTTCGAGTTTTAAGGTCTCCCGAAGATAGAATTGGAGGTACGCCTGGTAAATGCCAAACTGCCTGCGTTGAACAAATGAAAGCATGAAACAGGCAGATCGATGTATGAAGATTTAAGTTAACATTGCTTAATAAACCTGCATCATGAAGACGATATTGCTGCTTGCTTTCTTTTTTGCTCAAATGCAAATCTTCTCACAGCCAACCACCGAAAGCTATCCTGTTGACCCGGCATCAGTTGAAAAAAGCGGAGTGCCAAAGGGAGAAGTATTAAAATTCTCTTTTAACCAATCAAAAATTTTCCCGGGAACTTTTCGCGAATACTGGATTTACATTCCTATTCAATATAGTCCCGATAATCCGGCATGTGTTTATGTGAACCAGGATGGAATACAATGGAAGGCCCCGGTGGTATTCGATAATCTCATTCATCAAAAAGAAATGCCAGTAACGATCGGTGTATTTGTTACCCCTGGAAAAGTAGTTGCAGCAAATGCTCAGGGTGCTCTTGACCGGTTTAACCGTAGTTATGAATATGATGGTTTGGGCGATAACTATGTACGGTTTATTCTGGAAGAACTTTTGCCCGAAGTCGAAAAACAAAAGACTTCTGATGGTCGCGCTATCCGGCTTTCAAAGAACGGTAATGACCGTGCAATCGGGGGTGCCAGCAGCGGTGCGGTCTGTGCTTTTACTGCAGCCTGGGAAAGGCCCGATCAGTTTTCCAGGGTGTTCAGTTCCATTGGTACTTATGTTGGTTTGAGAGGCGCTGATCATTATTCAACGATGGTCCGCAAATATGAACCAAAGGCGATCCGCGTTTTTTTGCAGGACGGTTCGAATGATCTGAATATTTATGCAGGAGATTGGTGGAAAGCAAACGAGTCGATGGAGCGTGCGCTTACTTTTTCAGGTTACGAAGTAAAACATGTGTGGGGTGAAGGTGCTCATAATGGCCAGCATGGTAACGCAATATTCCCCGAGGCGATGCGATGGTTGTGGAAGGATTGGCCAAAGCAACCGGGAACCGGTAATTCAAAGAACCAGGTATTGGCGGATATCCTGATTCCAGGTGAAAACTGGGAACTGGTAGGAGAAGGATATAAGTTCACCGAAGGCACTGCTGTTAATGCTAAAGGCCAGATGTTTTACCAGGATATTCCCAACTCAAAAACATATTCAATAGATGCAGGTGGGAAACCGGTTCAGTTGGCATTAAATTCAAAAAGGGCAGCCGGAACAGCTTATGGCCCTGATGGTAAACGTTATATTGCAGCGACTGAAACAAAACAGGTAATAAGCTATGATGTTAACGGTAAAGAAAAATTGATTGCTGATAGTCTGGCAGCAAACGACCTTGTTGTTGCACACAACGGGAATATTTATGTTACCTCACCAAACGGGTCTGATAAGCCAGGAAACATAATCCTGATCAGGCCGGATGGCGAAAAATTGCTTGTTGATGCCGGTTTGAAATTTCCAAACGGAATCGCCATCTCGCCAGATCAAACCCAGCTTTATGTTACTGAGTCTACCTCCCATTGGGTTTGGATCTATAGCATTATGCCTGATGGTACATTGATCAACAGGCAACGTTATGGCTGGTTGCATGAACCTGATAACCGTGAAAATGCCTGGGCAGATGGTTTAAAATGCGACACTGCCGGCCGCGTATATGTTACGGGCTGGTTGGGTGTACAGGTCCTCGATCAATTGGGTCGGGTAAATGCTATCCTCCCGTTGCCTTCAGGCCAGGCATCTAACTGTGCATTCGGTGGCCCGGACTTCAACGTTTTATATGTTACCTGCGGTGATAAAGTATACAGGAGGAAATTGAAAACAAGGGGAGCAAATTCTTTTGAAAAGCCTGTGAAGCCTGCAGTTCCGAGATTATAGATAGCCTCGCGTCTTTCGACAGCGTGGTTGACTAATTTTGAATTGTTGATGTTGCAGGTTCATGGCGTTCACTCGGTTCTTCCCTTCGCCGGATGGGCCTTTCGGTTGGTTTGATTTGCCACTGTGATTCCTGGTTAATACGTTTCGTTTTGCCGCTCTCTGCTGTTGTCTCCGATCGGCTTTTAGTTCCCTGATCGGCTTTGTTAGGGTTTCTTCAAGTGCTGGTTGCAGTATCGCCCTGATCGGCTTTGGGTAACTCCGAACAGGAATCGAAGGTGGCAATCAAACCAACCTCAGGCCCATCCTGCACGTTCTAATCTCGTTCACTTAAGGGATATGCGACTTGTACAACAAAATTCAACATTCACTTATTGCAATAACCGGCATTGACATTATCGGCATTGCAGAAATTGAAATGACATTGTTGTGTTACCGTTCTCTGAATTACTGTTGCCAGCTATCCGGTTATCGGAAAAACGCTTGCCAAAATCCATTTGCAACAATCTTAACCAATCTTAGCTACTGAAATTTCGGTTGTGCATCAGTGCATTTGCATTCTTTTCATCTAATTCGCAAACAATCTGCAACTCGCAAGCAATCTGGTAACAGTGCATTAATAATATTTCCCATAGGGCCAAGGAAAAAATAACGATGGGTATTGCATCGTTGCTCGTTATAGCCTGGCAATGATTCAGCGTAGTAATGATTTAGTGCTTGGGGATGACAGCGTTTATGGGTAGCAACGTTTACGGATAGCAGTTTTACGGATAGCAGTTTTGCGGATAGCAGTTTTGCGGATGGCTGTGTTTGCGGATGGCGTTTTTTTGCAGATGGCTGCGTTATCTCCTCCAATCGAATGTAAGATCGGTTTGTATATTAGATCGTGAAGGGAATTGCAAAACGAATATCAGCTCAATTGTCAATTAGCGCTAAATAAGTGATTGGCTTATACACATGATTTGATGCTGATTGAATGATGAGACAAGGAACCT
>NZ_DATHKG010000011.1:0-5265 GCF_035489435.1 Flavitalea sp. | reverse complement strand
AAAGTACATTTTCCTGGTAAGCACTATACCAATATCATTCATATTTGGCCCGCCATTTTCGGCTGAGACATCTACCTCTATTAAGTACTCTTGTCCTGGAACTACTGGTTGAGAAAGCATTGTTTGCCAAAAAGAACGGGTATTATCCTTTTTCCGGGCAGAAAAAAGTTGTATGGCGTAAGGGCTGCTGTTGATCTTAGGTTTATATCCCCAGCCCGGCCCGGTGGCATATACATAAAACCAGGCCGCAGGGGCGCATTTCGCTTCATATTCTGTGCAAACGTTTGGCTCGTCAAAGCTGCCGTTGAACACAAGATTCTGCCCCTTGCCTCCAAGAGGAACAGCCCAGACTGCAATGGTTAAGGCAATGAATATTTTAAAGCAAATCATTGATGTAAATACACGCAAGTTAAATATTTACGTTTCAAATCAGTCATTAGTTGGTTGGGGTCTCTGGTTTCCTGGCAATAATTTAGTCTATCCTCGAATCGTTGTAATTTTCCTCCAGTTTCGTGGTGCGTTGAGTATTGGTCAGCACTTGCTTGATCCATTGAGCGAACTTATAAAGATTGATGCCAAATCAATCGGGGCAGGACCAGCATGATGTGAATCAAACAAAACCGAAAGATGAACCGGATCGCATCGTTGAAAGTTGTGTGAACCGGATCGCATCGTTGAAAGTTGTGTGAACCATGTCGGTGTTAATCTGAACACTGCCAGCAAACATCTGTTAACATGTGTTTCCGGGCTTAGCTCCACCGTTGCAAAAAACATTGTAGACTATCCTGCGAAAAACGATGCTTTCAAATCGCGTGACGAATTGAAGAAAATCACCATGCTCGGGTTCAACTTTAGAGAGTTAAAACACGCATTATTTGGTGAGTGGAAAAGCGTATATGCAAGAATGATTGTAAATTACGCAGCTAGTAAAGACTAATTAAACATGAAGTATACTCCGGTTTCGAATCGTTACAATAAAATGGAATTCAAACGTTGCGGTAATAGTGGCTTAAAACTACCCGCCATGTCTCTCGGCCTCTGGCATAATTTCGGCGCTATTGATGATGTCGAAAATGCAAGAAATATTCTCAGGACTGCATTTGACAATGGCATTACTCATTTCGACCTTGCCAATAACTATGGTCCTCCTGGAGGCTCTGCAGAGTCAACCTTCGGTCGCATCTTCAAAGAAGATTTTAGAGACCTTCGCGATGAGCTGATCATATCCACAAAGGCCGGATGGAAAATGTGGGATGGTCCTTATGGTGATTGGGGGTCAAAAAAATACCTGGTGGCTAGTCTTGATCAAAGCCTTCAGCGGATGGGACTAGATTATGTCGATATTTATTATCATCACCGTCCTGACCCCGGAACACCGATGGAAGAAACCATGCATGCGCTGGACCTGATCGTCCGCCAGGGCAAGGCTTTATATGTCGGGATCTCGAGTTACAGTCCAACCGAGACAGAGCAAGCCTGCAATATTTTAAAAAGCCTGGGAACTCCATGCCTGATCCATCAGCCAAAATATTCAATGTTTGAAAGGAGTGTGGAGAATGGATTACTCGAAGTGCTTGAAACAAATGGTGTCGGCTGTATTCCTTTTTCACCTTTGGCGCAAGGTTTATTGACCAACAAATACCTGCAAGGCATACCCGAAGGTTCGAGGGCGGCTTCTCATCGTGGAAACGGCGCAATAGAAGAAGATGCCATTACTGATGATAAAATTGCAAAGGTCAAAAAGCTAAATGAAATTGCATTGAAGCGAGGACAAAACCTGGCACAGATGGCACTTTCATGGATACTTAAAGACAACCGGATAACCTCTGTGTTAATTGGAGCAAGTAAACCGGAACAGGTTACTGATTCTTTGAAATGTCTAGATAATACTACATTTTCGGAATCAGAACTCAAAGAGATTGACAATATCCTAAGGTGACCTTGAGACCGGTATATCAGGATTATGCCCAGTGTGCGTTTAAGGTGTAATTGACGCTTAATAAAATTAGCTGGTTTATTAATTAAGTCGGAGAGTCCCAAACTTTAACCACTGAACACAAATACGGACGGGATGTTATTTCTAACATGCATCAAATCATATTCAAATGGTCAATCTTGAAGATCTGTTTAAGGATAAGACTGTCAAGACAAAGGCTAAAACTGAAATATTGAGTAGTTGGATAGTCGACAAAAAATTATCCATAAAAGAACTTTTGGAATTTGCGGAGGGAGCTAAGGACCCGGTCAAAGCAACCTGCATCGAAGGGCTGGAATTTGCAACGAAACAAGATCCCGCAATTGCCACTAAAGAGGTTTTTCAATTCGTGACAGATGCACTTAAAGACAAAGCACCAAGGGTAAAATGGGAAAGTGCAAAGGTGATTGGGAACACAGCGTCATTGTTTGCTGAAGAACTGGATAAGCCAATTGCCAACCTGCTTGTGAATACCACCCACGAAGGAACTGTGGTACGCTGGAGTGCTGCTTTTGCGTTAGGAGAAATTCTTAAGCTGAACACAAGGCATAACAAGAAACTTCTCCCAACCATAGAAAGTATCATCTCAAAAGAAGAACAAAACAGTATTAAGAAGATTTTTCTCGATTCGATAAAGAAAATGGCCAAATAAAACAGCAAAATAATAGTAAGTTTACCTGACAATATTTGAATGAAAGATGAATCGTTTGGTAATTGCTTATAGATAACTCAGCATCCATTTCTCCCGATGGCTTGTTTTATAATCATCATATTTTTTGCATAATGGATATAAAGCTATAACAACCAATGCCCAAACCAGGTAAACTATTCCCAGGCTATAGCCTTCACCGGGAGCAACAAACATAAAAGGAAAATTACTGCCGACATTTGCTGCATCTTCAAAGGAGTGCCCCCTGGCAAAAAAGAAAATCGCAGCAAGTAGGTGAATGAGGTAAATATGCAGGATATAATAGAAGAATGCCGTTCTTCCAAAAACAACCATCACTTTTGTAAACCAGTTCCTGACCTGCTCCAGGAATGGCAATATCAATAAAGCGGGGCCGATAGTGACACAGAGGTACAATAAGGAAGGCGGGTATTTATTTAGTTTGATAAATGAAAAGAAAGTATAAAGAAAATTCTTTTGTTCGGTCCATTTGGCAGGATCACCATAAATATTTGAAAAACGCAAGACAATAAAAAACAGGATCGATCCGAGACCCAGGCCTACCAGGATCTTACGTCTTTGTTGCAAACTAAATTGCGGCGTAAACAATTTGCCAAGGCAATAACCTAGCATCATCAACCCAGTCCAGGGTGGAAAAGGATAAACAAGCATCGCAACATGATTAGGTGCATATTCATATGTGATGAAATGACCATGATGAAAAAGATCCCACCAGAAATTAGACCGGAACCCGGGAGCGGATTCAGGGAAATCCAGGAGATTATGACCCATTACAAGCATGGCACCCAATACCAGTATTCCATAATATGGCACACGAATCAATACCAGCAAACCTAAAATCACCATGCTGATTCCAATCGCCCAGATCACCTGCAAAGGGATGATGTTCATTGCCGGGTTAAAAGTCCAGCCAAATGCAATAATCACTATCTCTGCCACAATCAGCCAGCCCCCGCGCTTTAAAAGAAAAATCCCCAGTTCCTTCCTGGTTTTACGTAAGCTCTGCAGGTAAACAGAAGTACCGGAAAGAAAAATAAATATCGGGGCACAAAAATGTGTTATCCACCTTGTGAAATACAGCAGGGGTGTGGTAGTGGCGAGGTTTAGTGGATCATCGGTATTGGCGCCAATATGAAAATAATCTCTCACATGGTCAAGCGCCATGATCACCATAACAATGCCACGTAATATATCAATGGATTCGATTCTTCTTTGAGAAACTGCAGTCGCTGGTGTTGCGACAGTTCTCTCCTGAAAAACTGCTGTCGATTGCATAATGGTTGTTTATGAGGGTATGTATTCTTTGTTTATAAAGAGTATATATTCTTTAAAAGTAAGAATAATTCCTGCAAGGTTTTGTCACCGGTTTCAGGGATATATAGATAAGTCAACCCTGATTTGAGTTTACTAGAGCTGAGAGATTTTCGTGATTCATCCTGACCCGAAGTGCCTTCTGACGATTGATATTTATTCCATCAAACCCTGCTCAACAATTGCTTGCCAATTCGTTTCACTGCTTCGGGATTCGATTTTGAGGTGAGTTTATTTACCTTTAAACGGATGAACACTTTACCTTTACGGGCAACAAAAGTGCAGAAATTTTCATCATCCGTATGAAAAAAACCTTCATCTCCGTAGCCGCTTAATTGTTGGTAGCCCAGGCTGTTTTTATTTGAGGCAAAATAAGAATCGATCAGCTTATCAGCTATATCGATGGAAGCATGGCGCTCGTAGGCATAGTAAAGATTGCTTATCCTGATTTGATTGTTCTCCTTAATATTAGCAGTGTATGTTCGATTCTTTCTCAGATACCATCCCTCGCCGGTACTATCTTTACTGGACATGGAATCGGCAATTACACCCAGCATCATTTTAACCTCTTCATTTGTGAGCTCGTAATTTTTAAATGGAGGTGTATAATTTATGTTAGGCGAAGTATAATTGTTATGCGTTGGATATAGTTTTCCATCCACAAAACCATTCAGTACCGTAAATGAAAACAATATTAACAGGTATTTCATTTTATAGTTTTTATCTTCTTTCTAAGTTAACTTTTTTTTGATTGAACTTTAACGGGAATGTTTCATTAACAGCCGTTAACTGGCTACCATCTCCACTATATAAAAAGTGTTGATTCGTGAGATAAATTCAAACCTTTGATTTTGAAGGAGATCGGCAGCTGTATGTGTTTTATAGACACAGGGGAGATGAAAACGATTGATGGGGTGCAAATGAAATATAAATAATTCTGCAAAAGGAATATAAATGATTAATGGTGGGTTAACAAAAGCTACAATGCGTAAATTTGCATTAAGCCTTATTCTGCATTAAGTCTTAGTCATTATGACCTATATCCGACATTTTATCAACCAGGATCTTACAGAAAAGATGCCACTGCCGACCCAGATGATTTTCAGCTTTCGGAAACTGATCAAATGGTGGGAACAACAGGCCGAAAGCCAGGATCATATCGAAGCAGAAAAAGCGAAAGAAGTTCTTGAGCTTATAAGAACATTTCCAAAATTATTGGGCCCACTCCAGGATAGTGACCTGGAGACATATCAGCCGCAGATTGAAATACTACTGGCACCGTTTTTTCCTC
>NZ_DATHKG010000010.1:0-18533 GCF_035489435.1 Flavitalea sp. | reverse complement strand
CCCTGCCACGCGGTCAGGCCCGAGATCGGCAGACTCGCACCCACCGCGAAGTCAACATCGCCCGGCAGCGGCGCGAGGTTGCGTGCCTCGACTGCCACATATTCAGCCAGGGTGCCGTCGCGATTCCAATCCGTGAGGCCGAATACCCGCTGTCCCACCGACAGCCCCGTTGTGCCATAGCCGAGTGCGGTGACCACTCCGGCCAGCTCGTGCCCGGGGATCGACGGTGTTCGGTCACGGTCGAGGCGATCGGTCCAGGTCGAAGGCCAACTCAGCTCGGTCCCAACGAATCCCGACGCGTAAATCTGAACTACGACGTCGTTTATCGCTGCCTGCGGCCCGGGCCGCTCCACCAGTTTCATCCCGGCTGTTCCCGCAGCCTGGTCTGTTACAACGATCGCTTTCATAGCACGCCTCCTTTTTTGCTCATCAGCAAACACCTACTTAATGAAGTGATGTTGCTGTATATTACTGTTTTCATTTTTTTTGTTTTTATGTTAATACTGATAATTGAACGGTCCCAAAAAATACCCATCAGGCAGTAGTTGCCTGTCGCACTGCCGTTCCCTGGTTATTGTCGATGATATACCGCCAGAACCCATCCGCACCGCGGCGCGCGATATCGCATGCCGACCCTCCGAGGTGCACGTCCTTACCGTCAGGACCCTTGCCATCAATCGACCAGTCCAGGACGATCTGTGCGGTATCGCCGGCAACGAACACATGGCGCACATTGGTCACCAGTGGCAGGCCGAGCTTGATATCTGGCTCGATTGTGGCAGCGATCTCCGCGTGATCAATGATGGTTCGCCCGTCGTTCGCTATGAACACGGCATCCGGGGCATACATGGCCATCTGGTTGCTGATATCGCCGGAGTTAAATCGCTTAACCAGCGACGGGATAATGTCTTCGGGCTTAGTAGGGAGCGGAAAGGAGTCGGACATCTGTTCAGTTTTTGATTTCATCTGTTCAGTTTTTGATTTCATCTGTTTAGTTTTAGCGTTATATAAAGTTATCTGCCACCACTTTTTGCGACTCCTACAATGCGGCATTGATAAAGTTGAATTTTCACACTATATCAAATGGGAGCGTAGTATCCATGCAATTTTTTCATGATACTCAATCAAGCCTGTTAAATAATCACTGGTGCCAGAGTCTTTCAATTGCTCCGCCGAACGGTTAATCCGCATCCTGATGTTTATAATGATAGCTTCGTGATCATTCAATAATTCTTTTATAAAGCCTTTACTGTCGTTCTTTTCTCTTATCTGTTCGGTAAGGTGCGTTAATTCAAGAAATTGTTTTAAAGTCGCTGGCGCATAGTGACCTAACATTCTTATCCGCTCTGCGACCCTATCTACAATTTCAGCTATCTCGTTATATTGCGATTCAAACATTACATGCATTGAATGGAAATTTGGCCCCTCAAGGTTCCAGTGTGCATTCCGTGTTTTAGAATATAATACAAATTCGTCCGCAAGAATGTGGGAAAGAATCTCACTGACTTCTGCAAGATGTTGCTCGCTTATTCCGATGTTTGGCTTCATGATATAAAATTTCGATTCGTTAATTTCCGTAAAACTATGTTCGCATTAGCGTGTGGGAAATGACATTTATCACAATGTGTACTAAACATTATCCCGCTGAATATCGGCTATGGGACCGTTCATTATTCCATCTATCAGGGATGCATAGTTAATGAAACACCTAACCGGTTCAGTGCATTGATATTGATGACCGCTACAATCAATTTGGCAGTCATTTCTTCTCCAAAGAGTGCAACAGCCTCGTCATAGGTTTGATCGCTCAGGCCATGATCTGCGATGAGGGTGATTTCTTCGGTAAGCCTTAAAATAACCTGCTCCTCTTTACTAAACCAATTCTTCGCTTCGCGCCATGCACTTAATACAAATAGCCTTTTGGGATCTTCACCATATGTTATAGCATCTTTGCTGTGCTTATGCAGACAATACGCGCAACCATTGATTTGGGATGCTCTGATTTTGATGAGCTCTTGATGTAATTTATCAATTCCCGAATTTGTCACGGCTTGTGACAGCTGCATAAACTGTGGGTATAGTCTACAAAATTGGTCCAATTCCCCCATGTTACATGAACATTGCCCGGAGGACCTAAAATACCAATGCGGTCCAATACCGGTAATATGAAGCCAGCCCCTAACGAGAATCGTAATAGTGCCTGTGCTATTGGAAAAATCTTTTTCATTATGGATTTATATGAATAGGTAAAGTATCTGGATGAGGTACCCAGGAAAATATAATGAAGTAGTCCGGTCGCTTTTGATATTGTCTCCTTAACAAAGGAAGCTGGTAATCTTCTTTCTATAAATGACATATGTCACAAAAATCCACGTAATTTCTCTCGTATGCAGTTTGATTCAATTAGCTGAAGTCCTTTCTCAGTCGGCTTGACTTTGTCACTAAGATATGCTTCAAAAATGTCAAACATTATAGTGTCAATTTTCACTCCTCAGGCTAATCAATATAGTGGATTATTATGTGTGACAAATGTCAATGTTAGAAAGAGCGCAAGATATTAGCTTGCACTCTTTATGCTTTGATAATTTAAGGCATCAGGCAGAGTGTAGTTTATCATTTTAACCCTAATTAATGTATGATATCAATAGACGCGGATGAATACAGGCTTAAAACGGAAAACAAAAATTTTTATTTGGACGTTGTCCGGGGGCTGACGCAAGTCCCAAAAAGGTTATCGTCAAAATACTTTTACGACAAAAAAGGCGACAGTCTTTTTCAGGCAATAATGATGTCTCCGGATTATTATCTTACGAGATGTGAAATGGAGATTTTTACCAGTCAAACCAAAGAAATTGTTGACAGTTTAACAGCTCAAAACTTAGATTTTGAATTAATCGAATTAGGCCCCGGCAATTGTGCTAAGTCTATTTATCTATTGCAGGCCCTTACTGCGGTGGGTGTGTCTTTTAATTACATTCCTATCGACATATCTGAAAATGTAATTGGTGAGTTGCAATCATTCCTGCCTGCTAAAGACCCGGATTTACGATTTAATGGATTGGTAGGCGATTACTTTGACACATTGGCATCCCATTGCTTATTAAATGAAACGCGGAAGGTTGTGATGTGTTTAGGAGGCAATATCGGCAATATGACTATGGCGGAAAGTAACAAATTCTGTGAAAAGTTACGTGGTTATTTACAGCCTGGTGATCAGTGTATAATAGGATTTGATCTCATAAAACATCCAGCTACTATCAAGCGGGCATACGATGATCGGGAGGGGCTTACCAGGGAATTTAATCTAAACCTGTTGAATAGAATTAACCGGGAATTGAGAGCGGATTTCAAGATTGACCAGTTTGATCATTATTGTAGCTATGATCCGCTGACCGGAGCGGCGAAAAGCTATCTTGTTTGTTTAAGCAATATGGTGGTGCATCTACCCGGTGCCAGAATTCCTTTTGAGAAAAATGAATGTATATGGACTGAAATATCACAGAAATATTCAAAAAGCCAGATTCGCCAAATGGCGGTCAATAATGGGTTTATCCATACTGCAGAATTTTTAGATACCAAATCATGGTTTATGGATGCAATTTGGACAGCCGTTTAACATTGCGCGACACCATTTTCGCTCAACCCACATATGCCGAAGCTATTAACAATCATTTCAGTCCAATACATCTTCATCCAAAAGTATAATTATGGTCAGTATTCGCGATGTAAGTAAGTCTTTTGGAGATAATGTAGCTATAGATAGCGTGAGTCTTGATATTTCTGAGGGCGAACACGTTATATTATTAGGGCCAAGCGGAAGCGGTAAAACTACTTTACTCCGCATGATTAACGGCCTCGTAACACCGTCATCCGGTACAATACTGATCAATGGACAGAACATCCGGGAGCAGCCACAAGATGAGTTGAGGCGGCAGATTGGTTATGTACTGCAACGCAACAGCCTCTTCCCTCATTATTCTGTCGAAGAGAACATTGGGGTGGTACCAAATCTGTTAAAATGGGACAAACAAGCCATTCGAAATAAAGTTATGGAGCTTATGAAAAAGTTGCGTTTACCTGAGAAATATCTCTCCCGTACACCAGATGAACTAAGCGGGGGCGAGGCACAGCGGGTAAACATCGCACGTGCTCTTGCTACAGATCCCCCAATATTATTAATGGACGAGCCATTCAGCGCTTTAGATGCTATTACCAGGAAATCAATACGCGAACAATTTATGCATTTGGATGAATTCCGAAAGAAAACCATTATTATGGTTTCACATGACATTCAGGAAGCGTTTGAATTGGGTGATACTATTCTTTTGCTTCATCACGGAAAACTGGTTCAAAAAGGAAGACCATCAGAATTATTATACAATCCCGCTAATGATTTCGTAAGAGATTTTCTTTCAAACGACTATTTACAACTTTCGTTTGCAATTACATCTATTGCTGACTTATGGAATTATCTGTCTGGAGAAGGCCATAATGAAGAAGATTTTTCAGGAGAACCTGTCTGTGCTACTACTTTATGGAATGCGATGGAGTTCTTTCGGGATAAAAACGAAGACTGTCAATCCATAGCGATTCGACATGAACGTACTGGTGAATGGAAACGCGTCACATGGAATAATCTCATGAATGCTTATAGCTCACTTCAATGTAATAATCGCAGATGAACGATAATAATAATCTCTGGGATTTTGTTACCCGCCATTGGGAGAAACTGCTTGAGCAAACCGGGCAACATATCGGGCTTACTTTTATGTCAATATCTCTCGCGATAATTGTTGGCGTTCCAACAGGTATTCTTATCAGCCGAAAAAGAAAGTTATCATCCCCGATTCTTGCATTCGCAGGAGTTTTGCAAACAATTCCAAGTCTTGCATTGCTCGGGCTGCTAATTCCTTTGTTAGGTATTGGCCCCAAACCAGCCATTGCGGCTTTGTTCTTATATGGCCTGCTTCCTATCATTCGCAACACATACACCGGCATTTCAAACATCAATCCAGAAATAAAGGAGGCTGCAAGAGGATTGGGCATGAGTTATAAGCAATCGTTGCTAAAAGTAGAGCTACCGCTGGCAATGCCAGTAATTCTTGCTGGCATTCGTATCGCAACGACTATCAACGTTGGCGTAGCGACGCTCGCGGCTTATATAGCTGCCGGTGGATTGGGCGAGTTTATTTTTGGGGGAATTTCCCTAAACAATACAACAATGATGCTTGCAGGAGCAATACCTGCCGCCTTGCTGGCTCTTCTCTTTGACTTTCTGCTTTCACGTTTTCAAAAAATAAGATTCAAGAAAATTGCAAGCATTTTTTTCATCATGATGGCAATTGTTTTGCTTTCCGGTTTCTACATAATTCCATCCTTAGAAAGAAGTAAATTATTAGCCGGATTTACTCCCGAATTTATGGGACGTATTGACGGTTACCTTGGTCTGCAACAAACATATGGTTTAAACATGTCTACAGTGGTTATCAACGATGCTGTCATGTACAAAGCAATTTATGAAAAGAAACTTGATGTAGTCAGTGGTTATAGTACCGATGGTCGGATTGATGCTTACCAATTAGTCAGTTTAACGGATGATAAAAAAATATTTCCCCCTTATTATGCTGCGCCGATTATCAAGGAGCGGACGCTCGAACGGTTTCCGGAGTTAGAACCTGTCCTCAATCTACTGGCAGGCCGGATTAATGATTCGATCATGACTTCCCTGAATTACCAGGCAGACTATCTCCATCGTGAGCCAGCTGCTATCGCCCGTGAGTTTCTTGAAAGCCAAAATTTATATAAACCTGCCCGGCCCGTTGGCAAAGCCTCTATCAGGGTCGGCTCCAAAGTTTTTGATGAGCAATATATTCTGGCCAGCATTTATACGCAGCTTATCAGGGGTTATACGGATCTAGACGTTTTACCGAAAACCGGATTAGGTGGGACTAAAATATGCTTTGACGCACTTATGAATGATCAAATTGATTTATATCCGGAATATACAGGAACAGGTCTAACGGTCATGCTACATGCTGATACTGCTACTGTACGAAAACTTGCAGTAAATAAGGATACAGCGTATGCTTATGTGAAACAAGCATTTAAACAACGATTCCAGGTTAAATGGTTAAAGCCGGTAGGATTCAATAACACCTATGCCATAATGATGCGGAAGGAAGACGCTAAGCGGCTGGGAATCCGGACAATTAGTGATTTGTCTGATTATTTAAATTTACAACGATGATAGATCTTAAAGACAAATATCAGAGAGTTCGTATTAGAAGCGAAGAAATCTGTGCGACCCTGAAAACGGAAGATTACGTGGTACAACCCGTGGTAGACGTAAGCCCACCCAAATGGCATTTGGGACATACATCCTGGTTCTTTGAAACATTTATCCTGATACCTCATCTTCCGGATTATTCCTGTTTTAATCCTTCTTATCCGTTCGTATTTAACAGTTATTACGAGAGCTTTGGTGTACGTGTTATCCGAACCAATCGTGGCAATTTAAGCCGACCGACTGTCGAGGAAGTCTATCAATATCGTAGGCATGTAGATGCAGCAATGGAACAGTTACTTAGTTTACCAATAAGCGATGAATTGAATATGCTGACTGTTTTGGGACTCAATCATGAAGAGCAGCACCAGGAATTGTTGACGACTGACATCAAATATATCTTAGGACATAATCCGCTCTTTCCAACGTATAAAGAACTAGTGGATGCTGTTGAACCAGATTCTCCCTGCGATGAATCTATTGTCATGCATGAAGCCCTGTATAACATAGGTTACAAGGGTGATGGATTTTGTTTCGATAATGAGGTCGGGCTTCATACGGTCTTTCTCCCGACATTTAAAATAGCGAAAGAATTGGTCACAAATGCTCAGTATCTCGAATTCATCGGGGACGGTGCGTATCACAAACACGAATACTGGCATGCAGAGGGCCTGGATTGGATAAAAAATAATAACATTAGTGCACCACTATACTGGCATTGGATAGGTAACCAGTGGCACTACTACAATGCATCCGGACTTCAGCCATTGAGATTAAACGAGCCAGTGACACATGTCAGCTATTACGAGGCATCCGCCTTTGCTGCCTGGAAGGGTATGCGATTGCCAACTGAATTTGAATGGGAAGCTGCGTGTCAACAATTTGAATGGGGTAATAGATGGGAATGGACTGGCAGCGCATATCTTCCATATCCCGGATATATCAGAGCCGCTGGCCCTATCGGAGAATATAACGGCAAATTTATGGTTAATCAGATGGTGCTTCGCGGGGCTTCAATTGTTACTCCGCCGGGGCACAGTCGGCCCAGCTATCGTAATTTCTTCCATCCCCATTTAAGATGGCAATACACTGGTATCAGGCTGGCACAGAGCATTAACTCAGATGACGTATCTGCCAAAGCAATCCATACAGACGAAAAACCACCGGCTATTGAATGATAGGAAGTCATCGACAAAGACAAGCACGCTTTTATTAATAAATTCAGTATAAGTATTATTCACATTTAAAAAGCAAAAAAATGGAAAAGAATCTTCAGGAATTATCAAACGCCATGAATAAAATGGTAACAAATGGTCAACTTATTGACGCTGCTGAAAAGTATTACGCATCAAATATCAAGACCATCGAATTTGACGGCAAAGTGACTGAGGGAAAGCAAGCAGCTATGAAGAAGCTAAATGACTTTGTAGGCTCAATTCAAAAGGTGAAAGAAATTACGCTTCTCCGATCTGTTTCTGATGATAATGCCTCTTTTTCAGAATACATCTTAGATTTCGAAATGAAGGACGGGACTGGAGTCTATTTGCATGAGATAATCCGCTCATTATGGGAAAACGGTCAAGTTGTAGAAGAGCGATATTTCAAAGGATAGCGCAAAAATAATTAACGTCAAAGCCGATGAACCATATTTCAGTAATACAGAGAACGAATCAAAAGAATATAAATGGATAAAGTCACTTTAAAAGCAACACTTATAAAGGCGCATCTCGAAACACTTCAACACTTAAGGGATGAATATGCAAGCTATCAAAGCGGTGGCAATCTGAATCTGGATGAAGTACGTGACGCTGACGATAACTCACACAGAGAACAGACTGAAGAATATTTACAGGCTATGGAAAGGCAAATTCATCAGCGGGAGAACGAAATTAAAGTGCTTCGTGATTTAGATTTTGGCCACAAAACTTCTGTGACAGAAGGCGCATTAGCACTGGTCAATGGCCAATATTATATTATCGGGATACCTGCTTGCCAATTTGACCTTGAAGGAAAGCATTTTGTTGCAATGTCACCTGATGCACCTTTTTACCAGGAACTTATGGATAAGAAGCAAAATGATTCATTCGTTTTCAACGACAAGACGTTTACGATTGAATCTATTTTTTAACCTTAAAAATACAATTATGCTAAAATGGCCTGACGTTATAAAATTTGCCAATATCGGCAACCCCGTTCCAGATAAACGAGTAGAAAAAACACAAGAAGAGTGGAAGGCAATCCTGACGCCGGAGCAGTTCAATATTGCCCGACTCAAGGGTACAGAGCGTGCATTCAGCTCTGAACTTTGCTCTTATTTCGAACCAGGAAGATATGCCTGTATTTGTTGTGGTACGGAACTTTTTGATGCTGAAACAAAGTTCGAAAGTGGAACAGGATGGCCTTCCTTCACTCAGCCTATAAAGGAAAATGCGGTCGCATACCATAAAGAAAGCTCCTTTGGTATGCAGCGTATTGAGGCACTCTGTAATACTTGTGATGCCCACCTGGGACACGTTTTTCAAGACGGTCCTAAGCCGACCGGACTTCGCTATTGTATGAATGCCCTTTCCCTGAAAAAAGTCGCTGTAAATGAAAAAAAATAGATTTTCACGGTATTGGCAGATACCGTTATTAGTTCTTTATTCAACATTTCTTTACTTATTCATTAATTTATTGAATCATAATAAAAATGAACATAATTGACATTCATGAAGGGGATAATGGAATCACTTTTTTTTCACTCATGGTCGATGGCAGCGAAGCAGGCCTGATGATGTTTAATAAGCATCCTGAACTTTATGGTGACATTCGAGGTAATTGAAATTATATTATTACATTTAAAGCGCCGATGGAAGAAATTATTGCTGCTCTAAACAATACAAATAACAATTAAAAATAGTATGAGAAAGCTGGTTTTATTTATGCATGTATCGCTCGATGGTTTTGCAGCAGATGCAAACGGCGGGCTGGACTGGATTTCTTATGACAGTGAATTGCAGGAATACGCTGATGGAATAGTGGCTACTGTTGGCTCTCCTGTATATGGACGGGTAACCTATGAATTGATGGCAGGCTACTGGCCTAAAGTGCTCGATAATCCCGATGCAAGCGATCATAGTAAGGCACATGCCCAATGGGTAGATAAAGCAACTAAAATTGTGTTTTCCAAAACCATGAAAAAAGCAGAGTGGAACAACACTATAGTTATAAATGAAAATATTGCCGAAGAAATAAATAAGCTAAAACAACAACCAGGGAAAGACCTCGTGATATTTGGCAGTCCTGGACTGGCGCATTCGTTTATGGAGCTTGATTTAATTGATGAATACCAGCTTACGCACAACCCGGTGCTATTAGGAAGTGGTATACCTGTATATCAAAATATAAAAAACAAAACCAATCTTAAGCTGGTAAAGGCAACACCATTAAAAAGCGGGGTAGTAGGATTACATTATGCAAAAAAAAGTGTTTGAGTACTAACTGGCTTTATCGTATACGAGCTTCATAGCATAGTCACCGTCGATTGAGCTCGAATTGGCCTGGATAGACAAAGACTTTCCATATACACCACTGAGGAAACTGTGCAATTTTTTCACTTTTCGACTCATTTAATTTCCATTCACCAGAAAAGTTGGCGCGATCTGCGGTCATACCGGATAATGTAAAGAATGCAGCGGTAATAAGAGAACCGGCTTGTTACTTGCAAATGTTGTCACGAATTTTTGGTAGTAGCTCATAAATAATGGTTTCAGGAGTTTTGAGTATTAACTAAATTTTTCAACATCCTCCACTTCTCGGTATGGCATAAATCACGTTGCCTGAAACGAATAAATTGAAGACCTTATTATCTATAGCAGGAAGAAGCAGTTTCCATGTTTTGCCCTTGTCTGATGATCTGTAAATGCCGTCTGGATGTCCACAAAAAAAGTTTTCACCAACCTGGATAATGGAGGCAGTCCGTTGGTCACCCTTAAGGCCGGCATCAATTGGCTGCCAGGTTTTACCTCCGTCGTAGGTTGTGCGGACTCTCCTGGTCTCCGACTCTGTATTGTAAGTAATAGCAGCGAATCCGCCATTGATGCTTTCTACATCGATGCCAACACCTCCCTCATGGAGCACAATATCCCAGTTTTCACCTTCATCGGTCGACATTATTATACCACTCCGGCTGGTCGCCATAAGTACACCATTTGACTCAACTAATTTCATTATCCAGCCTTCGGTAAGAACTTCTTTCCAGGTTTTACCATGGTTTGTGGATTTGAAAAGACCGGTCTCGCATCCAATGAAAACGGTGCCCCCGGCGGTTTCAAAAACGTTGCGAATCCCTTTTATTTGAAAATTTGTGTACATAGGTGACCATATATTCGTTCCGTTTATTTTTTGCAAAAAATGGCCATTCCAATTGTACGCAAATGACCTGGTGTTACCCGGGGCAATGCTGCTTTGATTGCCAGGGAAAATCTCTTTTTTCCAAAAAGGAGGTGTCGAATTTGGTTTACTGTGATAAATTCCATTTCCAGCACTTACATAAACACCACTATCATTTGCAAAGAATCCATCTCTCTGGAAATCCTCCGCCTGCAAATTTTCAGGCAACCCTTCGCTAATGTCCTGCCATGTCTGTCCGCCATCTGTAGATTTAAAAATGATGTTTGCAGCTGCAGCCTTATTTGTTTTTTGTTTTTGCTGACTGTCCGGGAGAGGGGATGACTCTGGAAATTCTAAAGCCTGATCAGCGGCAAATGAAAACAGAAAAAGGAATAAAAAAGCAAGGTTAAAGATTTTCATGACTATTGGTTTGGTGAAAGATGACGATAAACGATTCCGTAAAATTTCATGTGCAAAATTGTTTTAACGAAACATATCCAAACATACGAACCTGCGTTGCCACTTCTTGTAAATCAATTGTAAAAAGAAGTGTAAATGCTTGTAAATTCTGCTTAAACCGGCTTTCCGCGCAACATAAAAGGCGCGGAATTGAGACTTAGCAGGCAAAATAAAAATGCACGAACTAGGTTGGGCTTGTACAATAAAAAAGGTAATTGAATATTAGTTGTCTTTGTCGTATACCAACTTCATATTATTCTCGCCGAAGATTGAGTTTGAATTGGCCTGGAGAGAAATAGACTTTCCATCATTGATCAATTTCCAAACCTCTTGTACTTTTATTTCTGTTCCCCGTATAGTTATAACCGAGTTAACAGTCATAGTCTGGCCATCATCTGACCACTTTACGGTAGACTTCTTTGTGCCTCCAAAAAAAGTATCTTCATTTTCTTTACCGTCGAAGTTCAGTTTCTCTTGTCTTGTAACCAGCGCCCCTTCAAGAGAGATTGCCAGGTCTAGCGTTAGAAAATCTGCCTGCCCGGCTATTTTCATTGTTTTAGATGCAGCCAACCAATCCAAACAAACCTTATCGCCAGTACCAAACTGTCCAGGTTCACTTTTCGACTCATTTAGTTTCCATTTACCGGAAAAGTTGGCGCGAGCTGCTGCCATACTTGTTAGCCCGTGGGAGATTATAACGTCTTTGGTTTCGGTCTTAATAGTATTTGTTGGTAGGTCAGTTTTGTTTTGTGCTTTACAGGCACTGCAAAAAACAAACACCAGGAACAAAGCCAATAACTCTGAATATTTCAAGCGACCCATTCTGTTCCGTTTAATATGGTAAAATGTAATGTCCATGTTTGAATTTTCAACATCCTCCGCTTTTCGGTATGGCATAAATCACGTTGCCGGAAACAAATAAATTGAAGACCTTGTCATTTACAGAAGGAAGAAGCAATTTCCATGTTTTTCCTTTGTCTGATGATTTAAAAATGCCAGCAGGATGACCACAAAAGGCGACCATACATTCGTTCCTTTTAATTTTTGTAAAAACCGGCCTTCGTAATTATATGCAAATATCCCGGCCTTACCAGGCGCGATGCTGCTATGTTTATCAGGGAAAATTTCTTTTTTCCAGAAGGGGGCAGTGGAATTTGGCATACTGTGATATATCCCATCTCCAGCACGTAAATAGAGCCCATTATCATTGGCAAAAAAACCATCTCTCTGTAAAACATTTCCCTGCCAGATATCGAACAGCCCTTCACTAATGTCCTTCCAGGTTTGTCCGCCATCAGTAGATTTAAAAACCATGTTTGTAGCTGCAACCTCATCTGTTTTTTGTTTTTGTTTACTATCCGGGAGAGGGGATGCCTGTGGAAATTCTAAAACGTGGTCAGCGTTAAATGAAAACAGAAAAAGGAGCAAAAAAGCAAGGTTATAGATCTTCATGACTATTGGTTTGGTGAAACAATTAGTAAATGTATCAGGCATTAACAACCGTGAGGCATTTTAATTGTAAAAAAGTTGTAACGGAAATGTAAAAAGAATTGTATCCACGAATAAGCCAGAAACAAAAGTCAAAAGAAGCCTACGGTTCGAAAAAATAGAACTTTATACTGTAAATTCGGTTGTAATTAAAAGCGAGGCTTATAATCAACGCTAAAAGATATCAACGAGACATAAATATCAAAATGCGGTTCGACAAACATCTTCCGACAGCACGATAAAACCCTACATTAAGCATTTTGTAGTGTCGGAAAATGAATTCCAAAATGAATACAAAGTTTTCCCATCATCGGGACTGGTCATCGGATTCCAGTACAAAGGCAAGCTTTCGACTATCAAGGAAGGTGTAGTTAACGACCTTAACGCAGCGGGGATTACAGGGATTACCGACAGCTATAAAATTTTCAAAAACTCGGCACACATCGGAACCATTCTCGTGTATCAAAATGTGTGCGATCTACGGGATTGAGAAATGGCAGGTTTCTGTCAACAAAATGACCTGCACCTATTATGATAAAGGAGGGAACGAAATTCTGGTTGAAGAAATCCCTCAGTAATCAAAAAATATTTTTACGTAGGATTTATTGTTATGCCATTTCAAATTCTTTAGAGATAGGGAATGAAGGCTTATGGGTTTCCAGGCCGAATCAAATATTGTAAAGATAAATCACCTTATCGTGGTATAGGAAAGTACTTTCTTTGGGCGTAATTTGCATTTGAATCCATCGCAGGTTTTAGTGCTGCCTGGCACATACAGAACCTGCCCTATTAGTAAAAAATCTTACGATACCATCAATCACAAGTAAACTGCCCGATCTTAAATCCTGTTTTAATTCACGAAAAACAGGTTAGGGCGATGACCAGCTAACGGCATTTCTTTTACCTCTTAAAACCTTTTAATTATGCAAAAGTTAATTAGCCGCGTTGTCGTTGGCGTATTCCTCTGCTCATTTTCCTTACTCACATCCTGCAAAAAAGACGTCAAAGAATCAAAGGTGAGCGAAACATTGCAGGTAAAACCCTCCGAAGAATCAGATGATCAGTTGGAAATTAATGGTACTGGCTTTGGTAATGAACTTTCGTCGGTAAAATTATCATTCAATGGCAAGCCTGCTACAATCAAAACTGTATCAGATAAAAAAATCATCGCGACTATCCCAACAAGTGATATAAAGGGACCTGCTGACTTATCTATAAATGGAATCACCATTAATCTTCCCGTTTTCAGTTTGTGGAAAACAACGGTAAGCACATATGCAGGAACAACGGTGGAAGGCTATGCTGATGGTAATAAGGATGTTGCTCAATTTAACGGTGTCGAAGGAATTGCTGTGGATACCGCGGGTAATCTTTATATCGCCGATGCAAATAATAACAGGATAAGAAAAATTACAATTGCGGGTGTTGTTAGTACAATTGCCGGAACTGGTGTCGCCGGGTTCGCTGATGGTATTGCATCGGTTGCCATGTTTTCAAAACCAACCGGGATTGCCGTAGATAATAATCTTAACATTTATGTCGGCGACAAGAATAATCATCGCGTGCGGAAAATAACCCCGGCAGGAATTGTATCTACTTTAGCAGGCACTGGTGTTGCCGGGCTTTTGAACGGAAGCGGCTCGGTTGCAAAATTCAATACACCTTGTGGTTTAACCTTAGATGCTTCTAACAATGTTTATGTTGCTGACCAGGTAAACAATTGTATCAGGAAGATAACTCCACTCGGTGTAGTCAGCATGTACGCAGGCACCGGGAATATGGGTTTCCAGGATGGTAATGCCCTGGGAAGCGCACGTTTCACCTATCCGAGTGCATTGGTTTTTGATAAGCTCGGAAATTTATTTATAGCTGACCGGCTCAATAACAGTATAAGAAAAGTATCGGGCGGAATTGTCAGCACCGTTGCCGGAAATGGATGGGAGGGTGCAACTGACGGAACAAAACCCAACGTCACCTTTCATTTTCCTTCAGGAATAACCGCAAATTCATCAAACACGCTATTTGTTACTGATTCCGATAATGATCGCATCAGGAGAGTAAGTTCAATAGGGGTTGTAAGTACTTATGCAGGAAGTCTAAATGGATACCAGGACGGAAATGCTTCCGTTGCATTATTTGAATATCCCAGGTCAATCGCTATCGATTCAAAAGGAATTTTATACGTGGGAGAGAAAACCAAAATCAGGAAAATCACGCGAACTTCTATTCTCATTTTCCAATGACGAGTAATCATTAAATCTTCTTAAACTTAGCCTTTCTAAAAAGCACCATCGATATCGCATTCTTGTCTTTGGTATCAAAGACCAATGAAGCTCCGTCATCGGGATTAACAAACTCGCTTTCCCCAACCGGGAGTACTTTATATCTGTAGCCCCTGTCATTGCCATACAATATATCATCCTTAACCTCAAATTTTATCTTCCAGTCTTTATTATCAACATTCTGGTATTCACCTTCCAAAAGTTTCAGGTATTCAATTGGAACTTTCTTAACCAGGTCGTCTGTGTTTACGCCGTTGTTGTTTAAAATTTTGATAGCGCTTTCATTACCCGGGTTTAATCTTACAGATTGTTTATAATTTTCGATGGCGGCCGTTTTGTTTCCAAGAGCCATGAGCGCCTCACCATAACTATCATAAACATTTGATGATTTAGGAAACGCTTCTGTATTGAGTTTAAAAATTGCAGCTGCCTCTTTCACTTTGCCCGATTGCAGGAATTGGTACCCTGTGCTGTTCATTTCGTTTTCATCAAGGTAATACCCGGTTGAGTCCTTGATTCTTTTAAAATTTTCAAGTGCAGCCGGAATCCCGGATTTCTCCATCCTCTCCGCCATTAAATAGGCAACAGATCTATTTGGAAGGTTGAACGATTTATCATATATAATTGCAGCAATGGCACTCGTCATTTCATCGAGAGGAGCACCACCTGTGTACCGCAAGAGACATTAAAGAAGCCAGAGATGAGCAAGACTAAAGGGAAGCCCGTCTGAATAATAGATCTGATAGATTTACTGATCATTATTGCAAGTTTATTATTGATGAAGTAAAAACAAACAGCCCTTTGTGCAGGCAGGGTAATGTTTTATGTCCAACCCTGAAATGAAGTCCAATTTATAATAAAAATACAAGGTAATGACCGCAAGGGTGAGTTAAGGCAGTTCTTAAGGTTTCATGAGCAAAAATTGTTTTAACTTGACATAATCAAATGTACGCACCCGTGTTGCTGCTACTTGAGAATTAATTGTAAAAAGAAATGTAAATGCGTGTAAATTCTGCTTTTGCGGGCTTTTTCCTTAACCGGTTGGTGGTATGGTCCATCGTTATGCCTGCTATTTTTTTTATCACCTCGTCTTTCACAGATCATTCTGACCGCGACATAAGGGTGAAGCAAATGAACATTGTTATCCGTCAGCTTGGTCATCGGTTGCTGCTTCAGGCAGGTGACTCAACCTCAAGGGTAATGCCCGTTACCGAGACTAAAAAAGGCACCTTTCAGCTCAGGTTCGAAAATGATTTCATTTTTAACCACGACTCGCTTATGGCGCTATCAAAGGGCTTGCTTCCCAAAGCACAGTTTCCTTCCGGTTACACTGTTACAGTACATGATTGCAAGACCGGGGGCATCATATATGGTTTCCAGCTAAATAATAATTCGCCGGACATGCTGGCTTGCAGTGGCAGAAGTCAGCCCGCAGGTTGTTACACAATCGAATTTGCCTTTCCGGATTTTTATGTGGATGCAATAGAGAAGAAAGCTGATGTAGACCAGCTGACTGAACCTGTTTATGTTGAGCCGAAGGAAGTCAATGCAAAACGAGAAGAATTAAAAGCGACAAGCTCAAGCGTTGACATAGACCAGCAGACTGGAGAACCCAAATTAGTTAAAGCTAATCCCGGGGAAGTCAATCCGAAACTTAAAGACATCAAAACCACAACCGTCAACTATCCATCAATCAATATGGTTTATGGTGGCATGTTGGTGCTGTTTGGTATAGCCTTGTTGATTGGGCGTTATGGGAAAAGGTTAAAACCGGTGTCTGTGCCGAATCAAGGGAATGCTATATTACAAGACCACGCTATAATAGAAGAGTCCGTTCCTGAATTGCCTTCGCTCGGAAAATTCTTATTTAATGCAAAGGATCAGCACTTGCTTTTAGGGTCTGAGTTAATTAGTCTCACAGACAAAGAATGCAAGGTGCTGGAATTGCTACACAACAATTTCGGTGAACTGATCCCCCGCGAAACGCTGATGGACGAAGTCTGGCTTAAAGAAGGGGTGATCACCGGTCGCAGCCTTGACATGTTTGTGTCGAAACTTCGAAAGAAATTAAGCCCTGATCCTGAACTTAGAATAACGAATGTTCATGGGAAAGGGTATAAGCTTGAAATACCTGAACCATAGATGATTTAAAAGCAAAGTAGCTGAAAGTGTGCAAATTCAGTTGATCTGATTATTTCCAGCACATTGTAACCCAGGCAGAGTTGGTGTAGTCAAAGAACAAATCAAAAGACTAAACATGAAACTTCTGCCATTTTTTATGCTCATCCAGCTTTTTACGGCCGCTCAGGGCGTTCACAATAAAGCGGGCCGTTCATCCTCTGTAATAGAAAAAGAGATTGACGGGCTTTTTGACAAATGGAACCATAGCGAAACTCCAGGTGCCACGGTTGCTATTGTAAAAGACGGTCGGATGGTGTTCTCAAAAGGCTATGGTCAGGCCAATCTTGAATATAATTCAGCCAACAAACCGTCTACCAGCTTTCATATCGCTTCACTGTCCAAGCAGTTCACTGCTTATTGCATTTTATTATTGGAAAAAGAGGGAAAAATATCACTGGAAGATGAGATTGGGAAATACCTGCCTGAAATGCAACCTGCCGTCAGGTCTGTTAAAATCAAACAACTGCTCAATCATACCAGTGGCATAAGAGAATGGATTTACCTTATGGGCCTTTCGGGTTGGGGCTTGAATGACCTTTTCACCCAGGAAGAAATCCTAAAGTTGCTGAGTCAACAAAAAGAATTAAACTTTGATCCTGGCAGCCAGTTCATGTATATAAATTCCGGGTATACACTTCTTGGAGAAATTGTGTCAAGGGTCTCTGGTAAAAGTTTTTCTGAATTTACCAATCAGTATATTTTCAGGCCATTGGGCATGGCCGATACGAAGGTGTTGGCGGATCACGAAGAAATAATAATGCACAGGGCTTATTCTTATTCTTTTGAAGGTGGAAACAGCTACAAGAAAAAAACATTAAACCTTGCTAATGTAATCGGTTCTACAGGTGTAATGAGTACTGCGGAAGACTTAAGTAAATGGGTAGCCCACCTGGAAGAACCTACAATTGGTAATAGGGAAATGATTCAAAAAATGAGTACTAAGAGTATTCTTGTTACAGGCGATTCAACCTCTTACGGCATGGGGCAATTTATTGGATCCTATCGGGGACTTCGGACAATTGAGCACGGTGGATCTGACGCAGGTTTTCGGACCCATCTACTACGTTTCCCGGATCAGCGCCTTTCCATTATTGTCCTGGGTAATGTTGCTTCGCTAAATGCTAACGAGCTTGCCTATAAAATAGCTGATTTTTACCTGGGTGCGGAAAAACCAAAACGTACCAATGGAGTTGTTGTTACAAAGAATTCAGAAGAGAAATTTGCGAAGATCGATTTAGAGATATTGAAAAAATATGAAGGTAAATTTGAGTTGCAGCCAGGACTGATTATGGACTTTAAAGTGCAGGGTGATAACCTGACAGTAAACGTGACCGGGCAGGGTAAATTCACATTACTGGCTATTTCCCAGAGCTCCTTTACGATTCCTGGGCCTGGTGCAAACATAAAGTTCAAAGATGGCGAAGGGGAAGTCAATGAGTTGGACTTCCAGATAAATGAAAGACAAATGC
>NZ_DATHKG010000009.1:0-70552 GCF_035489435.1 Flavitalea sp. | reverse complement strand
CTCATAGGCAACGATCTTTTAAGGCGGTTTAATCTTATTTTAAATTATGACCGAAGGGATCTCTACCTGATTCCTAATTCGCACTTCAAAGATCCATTTGATTATTCTTATACCGGTCTCGGGATATATATGATAGAAGGGGAAATAGTGGTGGTAGATGTAATGCCCAATTCGCCTTCAGAAGCTGCCGGTCTCAAACCGGGTGATGTGATTATGGCCGTGAGCAACAATTTCACGCGTAACATACAGGCTTATAAGGCCCTGCTTCAGACTCCGGGTCAAAAAGTGAAGATCCTGATAATGCGGGAGGGTGTGCCTCTCATACTCACTTTAAAAGTTAAGAGTATTATGTAACCCGGAAATCTTGATTTCCCCGTCAACTTATCCATCAAAGTATTGTTATTTTGCTGTCCGAGTAATTAGGAGATTCTATGATACAATTTGAAAAGTTTACCCTGGGAAATGGGTTGAGAGTACTGGTGCATGAGGACCATTCCACACCGATGGCAATTTTAAATGTAATGTATGATGTAGGTTCAAAAGATGAAGATCCATTAAAAACTGGATTTGCTCACTTGTTTGAACACCTGATGTTTGGGGGAAGTGTCAACATCGACGACTTTGAAACTCCACTGCAGATGGCCGGTGGCGAAAACAATGCCTATACCAGCAATGATGTCACCAATTATTACATCCAGATACCTTCAGAGAACCTGGAGACAGCATTCTGGCTCGAAAGCGATCGCATGTTATCACTTGCTTTTAATGAGAAAAGCCTGGATGTTCAACGTAAAGTGGTTTCAGAAGAGTTTAAGGAACATTATATCAATAAACCTTATGGTGATGTGTGGTTCAAAATGAGGGAGATGGCTTATGAAAAACATCCATATAAGTGGATGACTATTGGTAAACAGCTGAGCCATATCGAAGATGCCAGCCTGCCCGACGTGAAAAACTTTTTTGCAAAACACTATAATCCCATGAATGCCATTATTGTTGTTGCAGGAAATGTAAAAGGCGAAGAAGTAAAAGCCATGGCTGAAAAATGGTTTGGTGATATACCACCCGGTGAAAAATATGTCCGCAATATTCCGGAGGAACCAATTCAAAAAATGGCCAGAAGAACGGAAGTTAAGGCTGATGTGCCACTTGATGCGCTTTACAAATGCTGGCACATGGATGGGAGACTGGCCCATGGGTATTATGTTGCTGATCTCATTTCCGAGATCCTTGGCGGTGGCGGATCTTCCCGTCTCTACCAGTCGCTTGTTAAGGAGAAAAAGCTGTTTTCTAATATAGAATGTTATCACCAGGGAACAGTTGATCGCGGTCTGCTGACCATCGAAGGCAAATTGGTAAAGGGAGTAACATTGGAAGATGCTGAGATAGCCGTTGATGAAATACTTGATGTTTTGAAACGTGACGGAATTACAGAGAAAGAGCTCACCAAGGTGAAAAACAAAACAGAGTCGGCCATTACTTTTGAAGATATGAGTGTAATGGCAAGGGCAAACAGTCTTGCATTTTACGAACTGCTCGGTGATGCTTCCCTTTTCAATACTGACCGGGAAAAATATGCTGCGGTAACTATGGAAGACATTCTTGAATACAGCCGTCAGATCTTCGATGAGAAGAATTCGAATACCTTGTATTACCGTCGCACTAATTAGAATTTTAAAATAAAAATTAATCCATCAAAAAAATCAGCCTGCGTTGAACGGGCTGCTGACTTTCTTTTAATAAAACAATATGCTGAACAGAACGGAAGCGCCATTAATAAAAGATGCTATTGATTTTGATATCCGCCTGCCGATGAGCGAAAAACATGTCTTATCGAACGGTGTGGAAGTATATGCGATAAACATGGGTAGCGAAGAGGCAATGATGATTAACTGGGTATTTTTCGCCGGGAACTGGTTTGAGCCGAAAAAACTGATTGCCACTGCCGCTAATCACCTGTTGAAGAATGGTACATCCAGGAGGTCCGCTTTTCAGATCAATGAACATTTCGAATATTATGGCTCTTATCTTAATAGATCGTGTTACAGCGAAACCTCCGAATTGGTATTGCACTGTCTCACTAAACATGTTCACGAACTATTACCTGTAGTTGGTGAACTGATCATGGATTCAGTATTTTCAGAAGAAGAACTGGCGACATTTAAGAGGAATTCCATCCAGAAACTGACTGTCGGCTTAAAAAAATCTGAATTCGTCGCCGGCCGTCTGATAGATGCTTACATGTTTGGGGAAAACCATCCTTATGGCAAGTACAGTATGCCTTCTGACTATGAAGCACTAAACCGCGAACAGATTGTTGAGTTCTATGAACAATACTATAAACAGGGGCGCTGCGTAATTTTTGTTTCGGGTAAACTTCCCCCTGATATTATAGAACAACTGGAATTTTCTTTTGGTAAGTTGCCATTAAAATCACACCGTGCTGAGCATTCAAAAGTTGAGCATGCCCTGGAACCTGCTGCAGAAAAGAAATACCGGATCACAAATGATCCGGATGGGGTTCAGGCTGCAATCAGGATTATGCGTCCATTTCCAACCCGCCATCATCCTGATTTTCAAAAAATGAACGTTTTAAATAACCTCTTTGGAGGCTTCTTCGGATCAAGGTTAATGACCAATATCAGGGAAGATAAAGGATATACATATGGCATTCATAGCTACCTGTTGAACTTCATCCATAATAGCGGGCTGATGATAAGTACAGAAGCCGGACGTGATGTTGCCGAAGCGACTATAGATGAGGTTTATAAAGAAATGTTTATCCTGCGCGTTGAAGAAATAGATGAAGAAGAGCTCCTGATGACCAGGAATAGTATGATCGGTAGCATACTGGGAGACCTGGATGGTCCCTTTCATGTTGCGGCGCGCTGGAAAAGCATGATCCTGAACAATCTTTCACCGGAATATTTTTACAAGAGCATCAATATCATAAAAACGGTTTCCGCGGAAGAATTGAAAGCACTTGCCAATAAATATCTTCAGCCAACCGACTTTTACGAATTGGTAGTGATCTGATAGTCGGTTTATATGTAACTTGTAAAGCATAAAATCTATTTCATGAAGTTCATCATGCGCATCATCGTGACTTCTATTGTTGCGTTCGGCTTGTCGTATATCCTGGACGGGATATCGATCGATACTTTCTGGACCGCCATCCTGGTAGCCATCGTGCTGGCAATTCTGAATGCCATAATCAAACCTATCCTCATTATACTGACCTTGCCGATAACCCTTCTTACACTCGGGCTCTTTCTTTTTGTAATCAATGCGCTCATCATACTTTTTGCTGAGCGACTGATCACCGGATTCAAAGTTGATGGTTTCTGGTGGGCACTCCTTTTCAGTTTGCTACTTTCGCTGGTGACTTCGTTGATGTACCGCGAAGAGAAAAAAGAAAAATCTCATAATTCTTAGATATGCAATTCGACCGGAAGAATCTCTCTGATGATGAACTGAAAAAGTTTTATAAAACATTATTGCTTCCGCGGCTGATTGAAGAGAAAATGCTTTTGTTACTACGGCAGGGACGGATTAGCAAATGGTTCAGCGGTATTGGCCAGGAAGCGATCTCTGTTGGCGCCGCCCTCGCGCTTGAGAACGACGAGTGGGTGATGCCCCTTCACCGTAACCTCGGCATATTTACAACAAGGGGAATGCCACTGAATAAGCTCATCAGGCAATGGCAGGGCAGCCATGATGGTTATAGCAAGGGCCGCGAACGTAGTTTTCATTTCGGGTCAGCGGAGCACCATATCTGTGGTATGATCTCACATCTTGGCCCACAGCTTGCGATTGCAGATGGTGTAGCGCTTGCACATAAACTTCGCCAGGAAAACAAGGTTTCGGTTGCCTTCACAGGTGAAGGGGGGACAAGTGAAGGTGACTTTCACGAGGCACTGAATATAGCCGCTGTATGGGAATTACCTGTGATATTCATTATAGAAAACAATGGCTATGCGCTTAGTACCCCTGCTGCCGAGCAGTACCGCTGTGGCAGCCTTACTGAGAAGGCAAAAGGTTATGGCATGGATGCGGTGAAAATCGACGGCAACAACCTGCTTACCGTTTATGATACTATAAAGGGAGTAAGAAATTACTGTATAAAAAATCAAAAGCCATTCCTCATAGAATGCGCCACATTCCGCATGCGCGGCCATGAAGAGGCGAGCGGGGTAAAGTACGTACCTGAACACCTGTTCGAGATCTGGCAAATGAAGGATCCCGTTGCCAGGTTTGAAGAATACCTGGAAAGTTCCGGTGTGTTAACAGCCGGAGAAATAGAAACTATCAGAACGCAGATAAAAGAACACATAGAAGAAGAAGTCAGATCAGGTTTCGAATCACCAAAGTTGAGAGCAGACTCATCAGTGGAGCTTGGTGATATTTATGCCCCACTTAAACAAAAACCTGTTAAAGAACCTGAGTTTTCGGTTGTTGAACACCGTGACCTCCGATTCATTGATGCAATAAGCGAAGGATTGAGCCAGAGCCTTGATAAACATGAACAGTTGGTTATAATGGGACAGGATATAGCAGAATATGGAGGTGTGTTTAAAATTACTGAAGGCTTCGTTGAGAAATACGGAAAGACCCGTATCCGGAATACACCTTTATGTGAAAGTGCTATTATTGGTACCGCGCTTGGTTTAAGTTTGTCGGGCATTAAAAGTGTTGTTGAAATGCAGTTTGCGGATTTTGTTAGCGTTGGCTTTAACCAGATTATAAACAATCTTGCAAAAATTCATTACCGATGGGGGCAAAATGCAGATGTAGTGATCAGGATGCCATGTGGCGGTGGTGTGGGAGCTGGTCCGTTTCACAGCCAGACAAATGAAGCCTGGTTTGTTCATACACCCGGATTAAAAATTGTATACCCTTCAACACCTTATGACGCGAAAGGTTTGCTTATTGCGGCTATCAACGACCCTAACCCGGTGATGTATTTTGAACACAAAGCTCTTTACCGAAGTGCACATGGGCAGGTACCATCAACTTTCTATGAGGTTGAGATTGGTAAGGCAAGACTTGTTGAAGAAGGCGATGATATATCGATAATCACATATGGTGCAGGTGTACAATGGGCCACAGAATATGCATTGGAGAATCAACATATTTCATTTGACATACTTGATCTGCGCACTTTACTTCCGCTTGATTACAGTGCAATCAGTTCATCTGTAGCAAGAACAGGTAAAGTAATTGTGTTACACGAAGACACTCTTACAGGTGGGCTCGGAGGGGAAATAGCTGCCTGGATTGGGGAACATTGTTTCAATTTGCTCGATGCCCCGGTATTAAGATGTGCCTCGCTCGATACTCCGGTTCCTTTCAGTATAGAACTTGAAAACAACTTCCTGGCAAAAAGCCGCCTTTCTGAGTATGTTGATAGATTGCTTGATTATTGAATACTAAAAGGCTAACAAACAACGGTTAAACTTTAAATTTTATTAGCGTTTTTGTCGAAAATAAACGCGTTGTTTATGGTAAATGTTCTCGGAATTGTACGCGCTGGTGCAAATAGAAAAAATAATTCGACCTCCCTGGCAAAATACATAAGGCGGATGCAATCAAATACCAACATAAGTTGTGTATTTTTACAAAAAATACAGATATATGAACCTTTTTGTAGCGGGGCTGCCTTATGATCTTGATGATGCAGAACTGATGGAAATCTTTGAGAAATTCGGCGCTGTTACCTCAGCTAAAGTTGCGATGGACAAAGAAACCGGAAAGAGCAGGGGATTTGCCTTTGTAGAGATGCCTAACGAAGCAGAAGCAAAAGATGCAATTGAAAACCTAAACGATATTTCTCTTGGTAAAAAACCACTTGTTGTAAAACAGGCAGAAGAGAGAAGCTCAGGTGGTGGTGGTAATCGTGGTGGTGCTCCGGGTGGCAATCGCGGTGGTGCTCCTGGAGGTAATCGTGGTGGTGCACCAGGTGGTGGTTTCAACAACCGCCCGGGCAACAGGGATAATAATAGAGATCGCAATCGCTACTGATATTATTACAGCGGCCTGAATATTTGTGTTGACAATACGGTATCGGTTATGGATCGCCGGTATCTGTCAAACAGATATTCAGGTTTTTTATTTTAGACAATCGATACCTGCGCATATTGTTATAACAACGTTTAAGCATCTGGGTGATAATCTTGTTGTGTATTTCATAATTCATAACTCATAATTCATAACTCTCTTGAAGATTGGTGACCTATCGCGATCTGACTATAATGAGCTGATCAATGTTTGGGAAGCTTCTGTCAGAGCTACGCATGATTTCCTTACCGAAAAAGACATCATGTTTTTTCGCGATTTAATTTTAAATAAATACTTTGATCTCGTAAGGTTGAAATGCGTTCGAAACAGCTCCGGGGTTATAATGGGGTTTATTGGAACCACTCCTGAAAAAATCGAATTGCTTTTTATTCATCCTGCATTCAGAGGAACTGGTATAGGAAAATGCCTGGTTCGATATGCAGTGGAGCAACTCGGCATCCGGTCGGTAGATGTGAATGAACAAAATACCCAGGCTGTCGGTTTTTATTATGCGTTAGGGTTCTCTCTTGTAAAACGTTCACCATTGGACGGGATGGGAAAACCATATCCAATCCTTCACCTGGGAATGAATCATAAGTCTTAAATTCTATCTATGTCAATATCATCACAGACTGAACTGGCAGGTATGAAAGCGATCAGTGAAGCAGTAGCGGTCACGTTAAAACAAATGCGGGAATATGCCCGGATCGGAATGACTACAAAAGAGCTTGATGAATATGGCAGAACAATCCTTGAAAGATTTGGAGCTAAGTCTGCTCCAAAACTCACTTACGGATTTCCCGGTTGGACATGTATCAGTGTCAACAACGAAATAGCACACGGAATACCATCAACTGCAACAGTCCTGAAAGACGGAGATTTAGTGAATGTCGATGTTTCCGCTGAACTAGATGGCTTCTGGTCAGACAATGGCGGGTCCTTTGTATTGGGCGAAGACATAAATAACCATAACCCCCTGGTTGAAGCTTCAAAAAAAATCCTTTACAAAGCAATAGCAACAGTAAAACCAGGTATGCGCATCGCTGAGCTGGGAAAAATGATCCAGGGTGAAGCTGCCAGCCATGGATATAAAGTGATAAAAAACCTGGTTGGTCACGGTATAGGCCGTAGTCTTCATGAGGCACCAAAAGAAATTCCATGTTATTATGATCGCTTCAATACTAACAGGTTCCGAGTGAATTCTGTGGTCGCAATAGAAACTTTTATCTCAACAGGATCCTCACATGCTTATGATAACGGCGACGGATGGACCTTTGTTACCAGGGATGGGAGTTTTGTTGCGCAACATGAACACACGCTTGTAATCACTAACGATGGCGCATTGGTTCTCACCAAAAGCAATGGGATTTAAAACCAGTTGGCAGCCTGATGTAATGTTCACCCCAACGCCCGGTCCGGTTTAATGACACCAGGGTTTAAAACGCCTGTTTGCCATATGAAGGGCCATAGAGTACCATACCGCTGCGAACACCGGTGTGCTTGTCATTATTTACAACAAGCTGACCATTAACTATAACAAAGCGAAAGCCGGTTGAATATTGATGAGGGTTTTCGTAGGTAGATTGATCTGCCACCTTGTTTTCATCAAACACAACAATATCTGCCATCATACCTTCGCGGAGAAGTCCCCTGTTTTTCAAGCCAAATTTCTGTGCGGGAAGTGAACTCATTCTCCTGATTGCTTCTTCAAGGGTAATCACCTTTTTATCCCGTACATACATTGAAAGCACCCTGGAATTAGTGCCATAACCACGTGGATGTGGTTTTCCCTGGCCGTATTCCCGGATGCTGGCGTCGGAAGCAAACATGTTAAACGGGTATCTCATTATTGCTTCTACATCTTCATCACTCATACCATGAAAAACCATACCTGCACCACCCTGTAACATCATTTCAATAACCGTTTCGGCTTCGTACTTAGCCTTATGTTTTTTGCCTTTGATCAGGTTGATTGCCTCCACAGATTTACCGTTTAATGTTGTATCAGCTTTATGATAGGCCACTACAGCATAGCTGAAATGTTTCAGTTTTCTTTTCTTAAGGTTTTTCAACATCTGTGTTACTACATATTTTCTGACTTCAGGTCTTTGCAGCCTTGCTTTCACAGAATCAGATCCATCTGCAAGTATTTCATCGGGTATCATGGTGCTCATGGAAGTACTGCTGGCGGTATAAGGGTACTGGTCAATCGTTACATCAAGGCCTTCTGATCTTGCTGAAATAATCATTGGAAGCGACTCACTGGAACGTCCCCAGTTACGCTGGCCGCTCAGTTTGAAGTGGGATATTTCGACAGGTATTTTTGCTTCTCTGCCGATAGTGATTGCTTCGTTGATAGCGATCAGCACACTATCTCCCTCATTCCGCATATGAGATGCATATAATCCATTATATTTTGAGGCGATCTTCGCGAGCCTTACGATTTCATCTGTTTTGGAATAGGTGCCCGGGATATAAATAAGACCAGTACTTAGACCCACTGCTCCCTGCAGCATTCCATCCTGCACCAGCGATTCCATCTTTTGCATCTCTGCTTCGGTTGGTGCACGGTTGGCATTCCCGATAACAGCACGTCTTACATCATTGTGACCTAATAAGGTGGCAACGTTGATGGACAAACGCAGACTGTCAATAAACCTGAGATAATTTGCAATTTCAACTTTAGAAGCTCCACAATTACCGGTTACTACGGAGGTAACACCATCCAGGATGAAGTTATCGGCGGTCGGTGTTTTGAGCTCATCGCCTTCAATATGAGTGTGCACATCGATGAACCCTGGTGCTACTATAAGCCCGGTGGCATCAATAACTTTAGCGCTACCGGCTTTAATATCTTTTGCAATCTGAACGATCTTTCCGTTCTTAATGGCAACGTCGCTATAATACCAGGAGTTCCCCGACCCATCTATAATTTTTCCATTCTTTACTACAAGATCAAAAGTAGTATCCTGTCCAAAAGCCAGTACGGGTAACAATAGAATGATTAGCAGTATTTTCATTGATTCCGAAATTATCTAAAATAGCTCAATTAGCAATGACCGGCACTGCAATTAGTATGCGCAGACTTTGGTTAAAATTTCGTTTCTCAAAAATGAAATTGTAAATTGTCCAGGCTTCAATGTTTACCTCATAACCAAATTGAAAATGAATTTTCGACCTTTTATTGATCGTGCATCCTTTGAATCTACATCCGGGACCATTAGTACCGCGTTTTCAAAATTTTATAAGCCACTGTTCTACTTTGCGTTTGAACAGCTGCAAAATAAGGCCAGGGCAGAAGATGCGGTTGCCACTGCTTTTCTTGAATGTTGGAAAAATATTTCGGATGATCCTGAAGTTGCATTTACTGCTTCCCGGATTGAAGATGATCTCTATGAATATGCGCAACATTATTGCCACCGTCATCTTAACCAATTGTACCGCGACCGTGTTTTGTCAGATATTTTTAATAAAGAAATTGCTCAGGATAAGATTAATCTTAAGATCATAGAGGCAAAAGTAATTCAGCAACATGCGTCAAAAACAGGAGTATAAGAATTAAAATCGGTAAATGGAAGTGTAAAACACCTTTGGGATAACAAATTTTCAGGCTTGCTTTGATTGGGAACACTATAACTCAATCAAACGATCATATGCCTGAAAACACAAACCTTATCCCCCGTTTAATTTCGGATTCTATTAAAGGTAAACTATCCGAGTCCCGTAAATCTGATCTGGAAGCCTGGACTGCGATCACTGAAGAAAATAAATCCCTGGTCACCACCTTAAGCAATGAAAGCGAAAGGAACGCCAGGATCTCCCGGTTTAATTTGGCAGATGCGGATGCTATCTGGAACAATCTCCGCGCCAGGGGAAGAAGCGAAAGTGGCTATCAACTTGAAGGTAAACCGGTAGCGGTTGTGCCTGTTTCGCTCGCTCTTAAAAGCTTTCTCATCACTATGGCAGTTCTTGCAGTTATCTGTGTAGCTGTAATATTCTACATGACCATTTCTAATGTCAAAAATCACAGGTATCCTGTTAAATCAATTCAAAGAAGCTTTCGGTTTTAAAACCACGGCTTGCCACCGCGCCCACCGCTTGCCACGGGTATAATAATTGCAGCCGTAATTTCAACTGACAATTATTATGAAGAACTTATCAGCCCCGCCAAAATTGATAAAGAAATTATCAATGTTACCGATATTGATATCAACTTTATTACTGTTTTCATGTAGCGCAGAACAAAAGTTAAAAAGACGCATTACCGGTGAATGGAATGTGGCTGCATATACAGAACAAAATGTTGAAGGAGAAGATGGGACCGTTGACAATGCCGGTACCATGTCATTCTATAAAAATGGCAAAGGAGTCAAAAATATTACTGGTATTTCGTGGATAAGAAATTTTAAAGAAGGGCGCGAATTCCGCTGGCAGAATAGTGCAAACACCGTTACATTGTTTGATAAGAATTCAATTTTTGCAAAGTCATGGATCATTACCGTTAACAAACAGAAAAGACAGGAATGGAAGTCTACCGATCGGGGAAATGTTCAGACCTTACAATTGCGCAGATAAATACAAACGGCCGGATTTACGTCGCGACTGTCGTTTTCTTTTAGTTGTCAATCCTCTTTTGCACCCTTCTCACCAACAAACCATTGTTCTTTGTTCTTAAACAATACATTAAAAGTTGTTAAGGAACCATAAATCCGGGTGATATATTGTTGAAGATTTACCTTGTCTTCATCAGTAAGTTTTTTATTTGAGTTGATCTGTTGTTCCAGGACCCGTATGCGATCACGAACCATTACTATCTTATGGAAAAAAGCATCAACCGGTATTTCTTTTGGCTTTTGGGTTTGATCCTTTGGTTGTAACAGCATAGTACCACCGATCCAACGATCGCCTAGTGGCACTACCTCGCTGAAGTCTCCCCATAACCGGAGTATTTTCAATAAAGATTTTTCGGTTTCAACAGAGGTTTCGATTTCTGAACTTACGTTCTCCGGAATAATTTCATCCAGGCGATTATCATTCTTATCAATCTCCTTTATCCCATGATTGATAAAGGAAATGATATAAACTGCATATTTGATACCGACAATTACACCCGGGCCAAAATTTGTGTGTTGTAAGCGGGTGCCGATTCCCAATGTAAGTTGATCCATATAATAATCCTGTTAAATAATAGTCCTGTTAATTTATGTGTCTTTCCTGAAATCGCTCATCATTCGCTTCATCCTAAGGAAACGTTGATATGAAGTTTTTATGTAAGATTGAAATTCGTAATCGGTACTGAATTGAACAAATTCAACGGAAGGTTTATACTTTATCATAAAAGTATCCAGATCCGGACCCCTCAGGTTGGTGAGCCTGATTACAAGCGACCGGCTGAACCTGTGATATATATAGCGTTCTTCCTCCTCTCTTAACAAACGATCCTGGAATGCAAGCATTCTTCGGTTTTTTTTGAAGTTGAACATGTTGATCAGTTCATTTATATCCAAACCAACACCCCCTGTTGAGGGATTTATCGAAGTACCGAATGAGGGTTTATGGAAGTTGAACGCCTTCGCATAGTCTTCACGGTTTTGAAGAGAATCTCTTTTATAACTGGGGGGCATCACCTGCACAGGCCTTAACTCGGAAACATTTACATGAAGCAGAATTTCGAAATTCAAAGCGTTTCCGATAGCGCTAACAGCATATTTAGGGGTTGGTTTGTTAAGATATGAAAACCATATGGAGTCATCATCATTTACAGCGATACTGTATTTTCCGGCTGAATCAGTAATAGTTCCTCTACCAGCAGTGCTCAAAACAGTCACTGCCTCCAACGGATTACGGCCCGTAATATCATAGACCCTTCCGGAAACCCTTAATTGTTGTGCACACAGATCCAGGCTGAGCACAACACATAATAAACAACCGAAAAGCACCCGAAAGGTAGAATTACCGCAATACAAAAGCTTGGTTTAAGATGTGATATTAATATAACCATACCGATAAACAGTGGATGGCGGTTATTTTAACTCTTTTTTCAGTTGATTAGGGATGACTTCATTTATTTTCTGATAATAGTTTTTCAATGATGCGGGGAAAATGGGCATGTTCAAGGGCATGCACCCTTGCTGCCAGGGTTTCGGGTGTATCCTCTTTCGTAACCGGGCATGACACCTGGAAAATTATCCGGCCGTCATCGTAAACTTCATTTACAAAATGAATACTAATCCCGCTTTCTGCGTCTCCTGCTGTAATGACAGCTTCATGTACCCTGGATCCATACATTCCCTTGCCGCCATATTTTGGCAGCAACGCGGGATGAATGTTTATAATTTTTTCCGGGTAGGCTGCTATAAGCTTTGTGGGGATTTTCCATAAGAATCCGGCAAGCACGATAAAACCGATTTGTTTTTCAAGAAGCTGCGGCACATAGGCGTCGCCATCGAAAAACCGTTCTTTGTCAATTATTAAGGTCGGGACTTCATAATTCCTGGCTATTTCAAGAACGCCGGCTCCCGGTTTGTTACTAACGATAAGGGATACCCTGGCCAAAGGACTGTTTTTGAAATGTTCAATAATCTTTTTTGCATTGCTTCCTGTTCCCGAAGCAAAAACGGCAATATTCTTCATCGCGCAAATCTAAAGGCAAAATCCCAACTCATTTCCTCTTCTTTCCCTTGATAAATCTCAATAGTTTCTTTTCATATTCCCAAAAAAATGGAAATTGACCAAAAGGTAAACTTACCAAGAGGATACAGAATGGCCAGATAAGCGTGACAATAATCAGGTAAATAATCCAATAGCCAACTGGTTGGTCAGGATCCAGGTAAGGCATGAGCTTTTTCGCCAGCAAACCGGTCAGACTTCCGCCAATTGCAAAAACACAAAAGATCAGTACGAAGCGAATTCCCGAAACTCCCCATTTTTTTTGAAGCCTGTCGAACATCCAGCAAACCTATTTTAAAACATTCAAAATGGAAGAACACACATTAAAATTTTGGCCCTGTTTGTATACCGGATTTTTTATTAAGAGTTATACCGGAAGGGCCGATAAAGACGAATTGACAAAAACATGACATAATAGCTCAGACATATTAAAAAAGTGGGTTACATTTTATCAAAACCCGCGTCACGACTGCGTCAAAAAAATATTTAACATGTTGATATAATGTTGAAATCCTGACTTATTTTTGCAGCCAATCCAGGAAATTTTTCCACATAATTTCATCATATTCAATTGATATGATTGGCCAGAGACGAAAAGCTAACAGAGTATTTTTATCCTTACTAATTATCACGGCATTCTCATTCGGTAATAAATTATCGGCTCAGGACGGTAAAACATTGTTCACGATCAATTGTGCTTCCTGTCATGGGGTGTTGAAAAAAGGTTCAGGTCCGGCACTTACCGGCTTTGAAACCCGGGGACCCTGGAGTGATCGCGCAAAATTGTACGACTGGGTTCATAATCCCGCCAAATTCATGCAGAACGACCCCTACACTTCGGGGTTGAAAGCGCAGTTTGGCATTGTGATGACTGCGTTTCCATCTTTAACTACTAAAGAAATTGATGCAATTGCTGATTATATTCAGAGTGTAAAACCGGCTCCGGCTGGTCCCACCGGTGACCCAAGTACCCCTGGAGGCGAGGGTAAATATGGTGAAAGCGATAATGCAATTCTATATGGTGTTCTTACCCTGATCCTGGCTGTTGTTGCCCTGATCATGTTGCAGGTAAACAGCAATCTCCGCAAACTTGCAGATGAAAAAGACGGGCTCAGAACCCACGAACCGATTCCTTTTTACAGGAATAAGACTTATATCACGCTCCTGACACTTATCTTATTTGTAGTTGGCGGTTTCTTCGTAGTAAAAGGAGCGATAGGCCTGGGCCGCAATCAGAAGTATCAGCCTGAACAACCAATATATTTCTCCCACAAAGTTCACCCCGGTCAAAACCAGATCAGTTGTCTTTATTGCCATGGACCTGCTTTCGAAGGCAAACAGGCCACTATTCCATCGGTTAATGTTTGTATGAACTGTCACATGAACATTGCTGAATATTCCGGACCGGCTATTTACAAAGAAGATGGTTCTGAGGTTAACGGAACTGCCGAGATCCGGAAATTATACGATTACGCGGGCTGGGATCCCCAGCAGGGCAAATATGTAAAAGAAGGCAAACCAATTCCCTGGGTTAAAATTCATACACTTCCTGATCACGTATATTTCAATCACTCACAACATACCAAAGTAGGCCAGGTGCAGTGTCAGACCTGCCACGGCGAAATCACCGCTATGAACGAGGTGTACCAGGCATCAGATTTAAGTATGGGCTGGTGCGTTAACTGTCACCGTGAAACAAATGTCAATTTTGTTGATTCAACTGGTGAGAAAGGCAACAAGTTCTATAGCATTTATGAAAAGTACCACAACGAAATCAAGTCGAAGCAAAGAGACAGCGTTACCGTTAATGAAATCGGCGGCCTGGAATGTCAAAAATGTCATTACTAATATATCTGAAAGTGTATGCCTGAGCCTGTTAATGTAAGATTTAAACAGGTCGGGAACATATTTCTTATTGATTACAAATTTTTCAAACTGATAATAAATGGCTAATAAAAAATACTGGCAGAGTTTTGGGGAGCTTAACAGATCCAAAGCGCACAAAAAACTGTCGGAAAATGAGTTTCAGGAAGATCTGCCTTTTGTTGGAGAAGATGGAACTGATCTTGGGGCTGACGGCACTTCACGCAGGGACTTCCTGAAATATATGGGATTTACCACCGCTGCGGCCATGGCAGCAAGTTGCCAGACTCCTGTAAACAAAATGATTCCTTACCTGAACAAGCCCCAGGATCTTGTGCCTGGAATGGCTGACTTTTATGCTACCACTTATGTGAACGGCGGAGAAGCGGTATCTATTGTTGCGAAAGTGAGGGATGGCAGACCAATTAAGATCGAAGGGAACACATTATCAACTATAACAAAGGGAAATACTTCCGCGCGTGTGCAGGCAGCTGTGCTGGATCTTTATGACAGTGCGAGGATCCGCTTCCCTATGCAAAAAGGACACGCAATCAGCTATGACGACCTGGATAAAAAATTAGCAGTTGAAATGACTGGCCCGGTTGTATTACTAACTTCAACCATAACATCACCTTCTACAAAAGAAATAATTACAGGTTTTCTTTCAAAGGATCCCGCAAATCGTCACATTCAATTTGACCCGATTTCCTACAGCGGTATCCTTCTTGCGAACCAGGATTCTTACGGTAAAAAGGCAATTCCTTCTTATCACTTCGAAACAGCTAAAGTAATCGTGAGCCTTGGTGCTGATTTTCTCGGAACCTGGCTAAACGCCGTTGAGTACCAGAAAGCCTATACAGCAGGAAGAAAAATTAACCAGGCGAACCCCGAGATGAGCAAACACTTTCAGTTTGAAAGTATGATGAGTATGACCGGGGCAAATGCCGATGACAGGATAACTCACAGACCTTCAGAATCCGGCCTGGTCGCAGCAGCTCTCTTAAGTGCTGTTAACGGTCAGGGTGCAACAGGTGTTGAAGGAAAGGTAAAAGCCGGAATTGAAAAGGCCGCTAAAGAACTTGTTGCAAACAGGGGAAGGGCGCTGGTTGTTAGCGGAAGCAATAACAGGGAAATCCAGTTGATTGTAAACGCCATCAACGAAGCTGTTGGAGCAAATGGAACAACTATTGACTGGTCCGCACCATTGCTTTCTTACCAGGGTTTAGACAGTGAGATGACTGCACTTGTAGCAGATATGGAAGCTGGCCGCGTAGGCAGTTTGCTTATCTATGGTGTTAACCCTGCTTACGAATATTTCGATGGCGAACGATTCAAAAAAGCTTTAGCCCGGGTAAAAACAACCTTGTCATTTAACGACAGGCTCGATGAAACTACTGAATTATGTAAATACGTACTTCCAGCTCCTCACTTTTTAGAGAGCTGGGGTGATGTGGAGATCAAAACCGGTTATTTCAGCATGTTGCAGCCGACTATCTATCCACTTTTTCAAACACGTCCTTTCCAGGATTCTCTGTTGAAATGGAGCGGGGCCACTGGTAATTATGAAGCTTATTTCAGAAATTTCTGGCTGACCAGACTTGGAAACCCGGATCTCTTTAATAAAGCTTTACAGGAAGGAGTAATTGAACCAGCCGCGCCGGCACTGGCATCAGCCGCTTACAATGCAGGCAGCACAGCAAGTGCTATATCTACAGTAGCAGGTTTGAAGAAAACCGGTAAATATGAAGTGGTTGTTTACCAGAAAGTTTCAATCGGTGATGGCAGACAAGGTAACAACCCATGGTTGCAGGAACTCCCTGATCCGATTACTAAGGCTACCTGGGACAACTATGCGATTGTGTCGCCGCAATTTGGTAAAGAAGTTCTTGGTATAGACCTGAACAATCAGGGTGAAGCAGATGATTACGAGGTATTCATGAAGAAGCCCGTAATCAAATTAAAGGTCGGGGGCAAAGAAATGAATATCCCGGTACTGATCATACCCGGTACCCAGGCCAACACGATAGCAGTTGCAGTTGGTTACGGAAGAAACAGCACTAATAAAGATAATTCCAAAATAAACCTCGGCCGTGCGATTGCAGGAATCGGGCAGAATGCTTATCCATTGCTTGCTTTTAACGGAACATCCGTAAGCTGGCTCGCAGGAGAAGCTACTGCCGAGTACCTGAAATCGGAAGATTATGAAGTTGCGCAAACACAAACTCATAGTACCTACGAAGGCCGCCACGAAGTAATCAAGGAATTCACCCTTGCTGATCTCAAAAAGAACCCTGAATTGGTTCGTGAAGAGCGGAATGTAGAACTCAAAGCCTACGGTGGCATCGAAAAATTTGAAAAAGATGGAACCCTTTACCCGGTCTATGAGAGACCAGGGATCAAATGGGGGATGGCAATTGATCTTAACAGCTGTTTTGGTTGCGGAGCTTGTGTGGTTGCCTGTAACGCGGAAAATAATGTTCCGGTTGTAGGTAAAAGTGAAGTGCTGCGCTTCCATGAGATGCATTGGTTAAGAATTGACCGTTATTATTCTGCCGCCAATAATAATGTTGATGATGCAGATGGAGTGCAGGTAATATTCCAACCGATGCTTTGTCAGCATTGTGATAACGCTCCTTGTGAGAATGTTTGTCCTGTTGCAGCTACAAGTCACAGCAGCGAAGGAATAAATATGATGATTTATAATCGCTGTATCGGTACAAGATATTGCGGTAATAACTGCCCTTACAAAGTACGTCGCTTCAACTGGCTTGATTATACAGGAGCTGACAGCTTCCCCGATAATCAACTGAAAGAAGGAGTAGGCAAACTCGACGACGCAGTATTTGCGATGAACGATGATCTTACCCGTATGGTGCTCAACCCTGACGTCACTGTTCGTAGCCGTGGTGTTATCGAGAAATGTTCTTTCTGCGTTCAAAGAACCCAGGAAGGCAAACTCAAAGCGAAAAGAGAAAACCGCAGACTTGATGATTCAGATGTGAAAACAGCTTGTCAACAGGCTTGCGCAGGAGACTCTATCGTGTTTGGTGATGCAAACAATCCGGAATCAGAACTTAGTCGGGTAAGAAGGGAAAACAGCAACAGGCAATTTTATTCATTGGAACAGATTCACACAATACCAAATGTGAGTTATCTCGCCAAGATCAGGAACACAGAACATATCAGTGCACATGCAGAAGCTGCCGAACACATGTCGGGACCTGCTGCAACCGGAGCCGGCCATGAGGCAGGGGAAGGCCAGCATTGATAAAATACAAATTATAGAACAACGAATAATACCGGGCCTTGCCAGTGTTAAGCAGGTAAGGCGAAAATCGCAAAATATATGTCATTATTAAGGTACGAATCGCAAGTCAGGCCTGCACTAGTAGATGGAGATAAGACCTACCATCAGGTTACTGAAGACATTGTGCGCCCGATTGAAGCAAGCCCGAGCAAACTATGGTGGTTTGGATTTATCATCTCTGTCATTTTCCTGACGTTTGGTATTTATTCAGTTTACAGGGAGGTTACTTACGGCGTGGGACAATGGAACCTGAATAAAACGATCGGATGGGGTTGGGACATTACTAACTTCGTTTGGTGGGTTGGTATCGGTCACGCCGGAACATTGATTTCTGCGATTCTACTATTGTTCCGCCAGGGTTGGAGAACAGGTGTAAACAGGGCAGCGGAAGCGATGACGATATTTGCGGTTATGTGTGCCGGCCAGTTTCCGATCTGGCACATGGGCCGGGTTTGGATGGCGTTTTTCGTACTCCCTTATCCGAATACGAGAGGACCTCTCTGGGTTAACTTTAACTCACCATTGCTTTGGGATGTATTTGCAATATCAACCTACTTTACCGTTTCGCTTTTATTCTGGTATTGCGGGTTACTTCCGGATTTCGCAACGGTTCGTGACCGTGCAAGGCTGAAATGGAGAAAATATATGTATGGTCTCCTCGCTTTTGGATGGACCGGTTCAACAAAACACTGGCAACGTCATGAAAGTCTATCACTGGTACTTGCAGGTTTAAGTACTCCGCTGGTACTTTCAGTTCACACCATAGTATCCTTTGACTTCGCAACCTCGGTAGTACCGGGCTGGCACACAACTATCTTCCCCCCATACTTTGTTGCGGGTGCAATCTTTTCAGGTTTTGCCATGGTGCAGACGCTATTGCTTATCACACGTAAAGTGCTGGATCTTGAAGACTATATTACTGTTGAGCATATCGAGGTCATGAACAAAGTAATTGTGCTTACCGGCTCGATTGTCGGTATCGCCTATCTTACTGAGTTGTTTATTTCCTGGTATGGTCAGAATAAATATGAATCCTGGGCATTCTTCCAGAACAGGGCAAATATATTCAGCCCATATGGCTGGAGTTACTTTCTGATGATGGGTTGTAACGTTCTATCTCCGCAGATTTTTTGGTTTAGGAAAATGCGTCGGAATATCCTGGTTACATTTTTCATGTCCATCATCGTGAATATCGGAATGTGGTTCGAACGTTTTGTGATCATCGTTACTTCTGTTTACCGCGATTATCTGCCAAGTAGCTGGAGTACTTACTATTCACCGACTATTTATGAAGTCGGCTTTTACCTGGGAACTTTCGGCTTATTTTTTACCTGTTTTTTCCTATTTGCAAAATTCTTCCCGGTTATTGCAATCGCGGAGATCAAGCATATTCTGAAGAGATCAGGTGACAACTATAAAACAGGAATGGATGTGGTTGAACACCAGAAGACCGAAGAGTTTTATCATGATCAACACAGTGAACATCACTGACTTTAATTCACAAACACAAATCGCTATATGGCTCGTAAAAAATTTGTTGTAGGATGTTTCGATGAGGAAGGCGTTTTATTTAATGCGGTAAAGAAAGTTCGTAAAGCCGGCTATAAAATGCATGATGTGTATACGCCTTTCCCGATCCACGGCCTCGACCGCGTGATGGGTTTGCGTGATACAAGTATCCATACCGCCGGATTTCTCTATGCTATCTTCGGTACAAGTACAGCTTTAGGTTTTATAACCTGGGTGTTTACCAAAGACTGGCCCCTGAATATTGGTGGTAAGCCACATTTCGCATTGCCAGCCTGGATACCGATTACCTTTGAATTTACAGTGCTTTGTTCTTGCGTTGGGATGGTACTCACATTTTGTTACCTCTGCCAACTCGCTCCATTTGTAAAAAAGCATCATTTTCACGAACGCGCAACAGACGACCTGTTCGTGATGGTAATTGAGTGTTCTGCAAAAACAAATGAAGCGGAAGTATCTGCTTTCCTTGCTGCAAACGGCGCGGTTGAAGTGAATACGCAGATTGCCGAAACCGGTTGGTGGCTCGGAACTTATGACAAAGAGAAAAAATTATACGCAGATAGTCCAGAACCTGTTTCAGCATAATTGACGAATAACCATTAAGATGAAAAAATTATCAATCATAACTGTTTTTGTCCTGGCCATTGCGATGTGGAGCTGTGGAGACAGTATACAACGAGAGCCTTCAAGAGCTTATATGCCGGATATGTCTAAGAGCAGGGCTTATGAAACTTATGCAAACCTGGATACGCTGAAAGCTCAGGGCATTCGTTATACGGCAACACCTGTAAGCGGGACTATCAAAAGAGGAGAATTATTTCCGTTCCCGATTCCTATTGACAAGCCCGGAGATTCTGTACATTATGTTGCCTCACGTGGGATCTCTAACCCGATTACTACCCTTACCCCTCAGCAAGCGAAAGAAGCAGAAAGACTTTATCTCGTGAATTGCGGTATCTGCCACGGTACAACATTGAATGGTAACGGACCATTATATAAAGATGGTACCGGTCCATTTGGTGTAGCTCCAAAAAACCTGGTCGATGATCCGATAGTTTCGGTTATGCCTGAAGGACAGATGTTCTACTCTGTTACCTATGGAAAAAATCAAATGGGTCCTTACGCTTCACAGCTTAGCACCACACAGCGCTGGATGGTTGTGAAATATGTTAAGGACAAACAAATAGCAAAAAAAGGCGGTGGAAGTACTAAACCTGCAGGTGATTCTACTGCAGCTAAAGCCGGTCCGGCAGAAGCAGCCGGTGCTCCGGGTACACTGGCGCCCGCAACAGGAGATACTTCAAAATCAAAAAAATAAGGTCACGATTACAGAATACAAAAATTGTTGATAATGGCTACTAAAGATTTTTTTACAGTCCCTAACCGATACAGAACCTGGTCATTAGCCCTGATTGGTGTAGGGTTGTTGTCAGTGATAGTTGGGTTCTTTTTGTACGGGACCGGAGATGTTCATCATAAAACCAGGTTTTGGGCAACACTGCTGCATAACAGCGTTTACTTCCTGCTTATCTGCAATGCAAGCATGTTCTTTATCTGTGCTACAACACTGGCCTGGGGCGGTTGGCAAATAGCGTTCAAACGTATTCCGGAAGCAATTTCGGCAGCGGTGCCGGTAATCGGGGTAATTGCATTTGTAGTTCTCATGTCTATAGCTTTGGGCGGTCATCATATGTCCCATATTTATCACTGGACTGATACTGAAGCTGTTGCAAATGATAGCATATTGAGCGGCAAAAGCGGTTTCCTGAATGTCAAATTTTTCGCCATCTGGACCATCCTTACAATCGGATTCTGGAGTATCCTGGGTTATAAAATGCGTAAACTTTCAAGAGAGCTGGACGAAAAACCGGTCGCCAGCCGGGAAGAAGGGCGCAAATACATCTGGAAAAATACCGTTTGGGCTGCAATCTTTATAGTTTGGTTTTCTCTTACAGCAATGTCAGTCACTCCCTGGCTATGGCTGATGAGTATCGATGCACATTGGTATTCCACAATGTATAGTTGGTACTCATTTGCAAGTATCTTTGTGGCCGGAATGTCGTTGATTGCTTTATATATTATTTATCTGAAAAACCAGGGATATCTCGAGTATGTAAACGATGAACATCTGCATGATGTCGGTAAATTTATGTTTGCTTTTTCTGTGTTCTGGACCTACCTGTGGTTCTCTCAATATATGCTGATCTGGTACGCAAATATTCCTGAAGAAACCGTTTATTTCAAATCCCGGATCAAAGACGGAGCCTATAGTGGAATCTTCTGGCTCGTACTTATTATCAATTTCCTTGCACCTTTGTTATTGCTAATGAAAAGGGGTTCAAAGAGAAACTATACAATGATGGCTTTTATGTCAGTGCTCATCCTCGTTGGTCACTGGCTCGATTTCTACCAAATGATTTTCGCCAGTGTTTTAAAGGAGCATGTAGAACTTGGATTGTATGACATAGGGGTAGCTGCCGGCTTTGTTGGCACTATTATGCTGGTAACCGGAAATGTGTTAAGTAAAAATGCCCTGGTGGCAAAGAACCATCCATTTGTGAAAGAAAGTATCATACATCATACTTAAAATCTTTTAGTATATCATGTCTACAACAGCTATTTTTCTTTTATCGATCCTGGGTCTGGGCTTTCTGATTACGTTCCAGATCGCCAAGGCGAGTGAGTATGTGTCGGTCCTGAAAGGTGAAAAGAAAGCCTTTGAGCAAACTAACCGGGTGAACGCCTTTCTTATGGTGGTTTTCCTGGTGCTGGGGCTTATTGGAGTCTGGTGGTGCAATAAATTGTTCTATCACAAAACCCTGCTGGTTCATCCTTCAGCCTCTGACCATGGTGAAAATGTAGACACCATGATGTTCATCACCATCGCTGTAACGGGTGTCGTATTTGTAATCACGCAGGTTCTTCTTTTCTGGTTCGCCTATAAATACCAGTACAAGGAGAAAAGACAAGCTTACTTTTTTCCGCATAATAACAAACTTGAAATACTCTGGACAACCGTACCGGCAATTACGCTGGTTATCATGGTAGGCTTTGGATTATTGTACTGGTTTAAAATAACCGGTGATCCACCACAAAATTCGATGGTTGTGGAGATTACCGGTAAGCAGTTTAACTGGATTTACCGTTATCCGGGTAAAGACAACATTTTCGGAAAAAAGTATTTTAAAAACATCAGCGAAATAGAAGGAAATGAACTTGGTCTGTTATGGGATGATCCTGCGGGGCATGACGATGTTATCATTGCAGGCCAGCCGATGTACCTGGTAAAAGGAAAGCCCGTACAATTGGTTATTGGCTCAAGAGATGTTATCCATGATGTAGGTTTGCCACATTTCAGATTGAAGATGGATGCGGTTCCGGGAACGCCTACCACTCTTTGGTTCACACCCCGGTATACAACTGAAGAGATGCGCAAGATTACAAACAATGAAGCGTTTGAATATGAAATCGCCTGTGACCAGATGTGTGGAAATAGTCATTATTCAATGCGTGGTGTAATAAAAGTGGTAACCCAGGATGAGTTCATTTTGTGGAGAGCAAGTCAGAAAGCAAAGTATGCGGAACTATTCCCTCCACAAGGTGGAGCAGCTCCGACACCAGCAACTCCGGCTCTTGACAGCACCAAAAAAGTTTCGCTTACCCCACCGGTTAAAGCAATAGTTAAGAATTAAAAAGTATCCGAAAACCTTTTTAAAGTCAAAAAAACAGAATTCTCATGAGCAACGAAGCGGCAATGCATGGACACCCTGAAGTGATTACAACTCATGAAGTGCATCATGATGAACATCATGAGCATCATCATAAACAATCATTTATTTCCAAGTATATATTCAGCCTCGATCACAAAACAATCGGTAAACAATTCCTTATCACAGGAATGGTTTGGGCGATTATCGGTGGTCTGATGTCAGTATTATTCCGGCTGCAGATCGGTTATCCTGATGAATCTTTTCCATGGCTGGAATCAATTCTCGGACGTTGGGCCGAAGGCGGAAAAATCAGTGCAGAAAACTATTATGCGCTGGTGACGATGCACGGAACGGTGCTGGTGTTTTTCGTTTTGACCGGTGGTCTTAGTGGTACTTTCGCTAATATTCTTATTCCCCTGCAAGTTGGAGCAAGGGATATGGCTTCTCCACTGATGAACTGTATGTCTTATTGGTTCTTTTTCGGAGCCAGTATAGTGATGTTATCATCATTGTTTGTTCAAACTGGTCCGTTCAGCGGCGGTTGGACGGCTTATCCCCCATTAAGCGCACTTGGCGCAGCATCGCCGGGTTCAAAAGTAGGGATGGATCTCTGGATCACAGCTATGGCCATGTTTGTAGTTTCACAGTTACTTGCCGGCCTTAACTATATCAGCACAGTATTGAACATGCGTACAAAGGGAATGAGCATGACAAGGTTGCCGCTTACTATCTGGGCTTTGTTCTTTACTGCCGTACTCGGAGTATTGTCATTCCCCGTTTTACTTTCAGGTTTCATCCTGTTGTTGTTTGATCGTCATGCAGGCACCAGTTTTTATCTTTCTGATATCTTTATCTCCGGGGGCGGGGCATTGCCTCACGAAGGTGGAAGCGCAGTACTTTATCAACACTTATTCTGGTTCCTTGGTCACCCCGAGGTATATATTATATTGTTGCCAGCCATGGGTATGGCTTCAGAAATCTTATCGGTCAACTCAAGAAAACCAATCTTTGGTTATATGGCGATGGTCGGCTCATTATTCGCCATTACTATTCTAGGGTTCCTTGTTTGGGCTCACCACATGTTTGTATCCGGTCTTAACCCTTTCCTGGGTTCTGTATTTGTGCTGCTTACATTGTTAATTGCCGTTCCCTCAGCTATCAAGGTATTTAACTGGCTTACAACACTCTGGCGTGCGAACATCCGGTTTACCCCGGGTATGATGTTCGCCCTTGGTTTCGTGAGTTTTTTTATCTCTGGTGGTCTTACAGGTATCTTCCTGGGTAATTCCACGCTGGATATTCACCTGCATGATACCTATTTCGTTGTTGCGCACTTCCATATTGTAATGGGTGTGGCTTCATTCTTCGGAATGTTCGCGGGTATCTATCATTGGTTCCCTAAAATGTTCGGCCGATACCTGAATAACACTATGGCTTATATCCATTTCTGGGTTACCATCATAGGCGCTTACCTGATCTTCTGGCCAATGCACTACCAGGGGCTGGCGGGTATGCCACGCCGTTATATGGATTACAGCGGATGGGAATCATTTAAACATTTCACCGAACTAAATAAATTCATATCAACAGTTGCAATGGTTGTTTTTGCTGTGCAACTGATGTTTGTGTTCAATTTCTTCTACTCAATATTCAAGGGAAGAAAAGTTACAACTCTAAATCCATGGGGTGCAACAACACTTGAGTGGACAACACCAATCAATCCAGGTCACGGGAACTGGCCAGGCGAAATCCCTGAAGTTCACCGTTGGGCTTATGATTATTCAAAAGATGGAAGAGAGTTTATTCCACAGACAGAACCAGTGAGTGCAAATGAAAGCAAACACTAGTTGTTTGGAGCTCACTATAAATAACAGGTTATGAAATGATGCAGCAGGAAACCGTGAAGTCGTCCAGTTCTTTTACAATCGCCAGCAAGGTGAGAGATTACATGCTGTTGATCAAGTTCAGTCTTAGCTTCATGGTCGTGTTTTCGGCGGTAATTAGTTACCTCCTTGCGCCAAATATTGTGAGTTATGACTGGGGTATGATCATGCTCTTATTCATCGGTGGTTTACTGGTGACCGGGAGTGCAAATGCAGTAAACCAGGTTGTTGAAAAAGATACAGATGCGCTGATGAAGCGCACTGCGAAAAGGCCTATAGCTTCAGGAAGAATGACACAGTCTGAAGGTTGGGTTTTTGCGGCGGTTAGCCTGGTGGCTGGTCTGTTTATACTTTATTATTATTTCAATGCCCTTTCAGCATTTATGGCTTTTTTCAGTTGGTTCATGTATGCATTTTTGTATACCCCGTTGAAAAAAGTAAGTTCAATATCTGTGCTGGTTGGTGCAATTCCCGGTGCGTTTCCTTGCCTGATTGGCTGGACTGCGGGCCAGGATGATCTGAGTGCTGGTGGATGGGTGTTGTTTGCTATCCAGTTTTTCTGGCAGTTCCCGCATTTTTGGGCTATTGCCTGGATAGCACACAAAGATTATACTAATGCAGGTTTCAAGTTGATGCCCTCTGTTGAGGGTCCAACAAAATATTCGGCGATACAGTCGATCATTTATTCAATGGTGTTGATACCGGTAGGAGTTTTACCCTTCCTGATTGGCATGAGTGGTACGATAGCATTGGTTACTGTTTTTATTGCTAATATTTTGATGGTTTGGCAATCCGTGAGATTGTACCGTGAGATGGAGGTTAAGGCAGCAAGGAGAGTGATGTTTAGCAGTTATATTTATCTGCCGGTTGTATTGCTGGTGCTTCTTGCCGATAAAGTATGGTAAAAGAAGTTGTGAGTTGTGAGTGGTTAGTGGTTAGTGGTAAGTTGAGTTAGGTTTGATATTAGAATTAAGTTTTGATAAAGGAGAGAGAATGAATCAGGCAGTGAGTACACAATCAAGAAATAAAATCCATCCCCATAAATTTACTTTGTGGGTAGCAATCGGCAGTATCGTAATGATGTTTGCCGGTTTAACAAGTGCATACATAGTAAAAGGAAGTTTGCCAGGATGGAGCAAGGTTACAATGCCGGTTATTTTTTACTACTCAACTGCTGTGATGTTAATCAGCAGCGTTACAATCCAGAGTGGCCTGAAAGCATTTAAGGAGAGGAACATGAGGCAGTACCGCCGGTTGAGCACAGCGACTATCGTACTTGGATTTGTTTTTATTTTATTACAGATCTGGGGATTTTCACAGCTTTATAACAGTGGTGTTTTGCTGGAAGGAAGTGGTGCCGGTGTGTTCCTGTATATCATTTTCGGATTGCATGCAATACACGTACTGGGTGGAATTATTGCCTTACTGATTATGTTTTTCAGGGCATATAGCAAGCGGATACGCAATTATAGCCCGGTGCCGGTTGAGGTTGCAGCAACTTACTGGCATTTTGTGGACCTGTTGTGGATTTATTTGTTTGTGTTCTTTTTGATGAATATTTAATCAGTTGATGAAAATTCAGTTGAAGAAAATTCGATCAGGGCCCGGCAAACAACAATTAAATAATATTAGATAAATAATTAACTATCAATCTTAAATAACAAACATGGCACAAGCGATACCGGCGAATCAAAAATGGTGGAGTGGCGGCAGAAGTCCTTTCAACGTTGAGTATGGTAAACTGATGATGTGGTATTTCCTGATGAGTGATGCGTTTACTTTCGGAGCATTCCTCATTTCTTATGGAACGGCAAGATTTTCAACAAACAGCTGGCCCGATCCCAATCATGTGTTTTCATCATTCCCGTTTGCCGGGCATGCACATTTGCCGTTAGTGTTTGTGAGTTTGATGACATTTATCCTGATCATGAGTTCGGTAACAATGGTACTTGCCGTTGGAGCCGGTCATTCCAACGATCGTAAAAGCGTTGTTAAGTGGATGATCTGGACAATTATCGGGGGTATCGCCTTCCTTAGCTGCCAGGCATGGGAATGGAATCACCTTTATCACCAGGGTGCATGGTGGGGACAAATACCAACTGAAGCGGGCAGTGCATTCCTTAATGCTGATGGAACAAAACCGAATACTAATTTCAGTAACTTCTTTTTTACCATCACAGGTTTCCATGGATTTCACGTGTTCTCTGGTGTTATTATTAATATCATCATGTTGATCATGGCTTATACAGGTGTATTTGACAGGCGTGGTCATTACCTGATGATCGAAAAAGCTGGTTTGTACTGGCACTTTGTTGACCTGGTCTGGGTTTTTGTATTCACTTGTTTTTACTTGTTTTGATCAGCGATTAAAAAACCACCAGGCGATTAAACAATATTTTTAAGCAACAAGATTTTCTTATGGCACATACGGATTCACATACACATACTGAACACGCATCGCAACCGTACCATGGTAACACACATTCACCTGAGGTTACACATCATGAGCACAGTTTCGATAGCAGGGCAATCTGGAGAACATTCTGGATCCTTCTTGGTATCACTTGCGTGGAGTTAATAGTAGGTATGTTTATAGCCCCGAATTTTCATTCACTGAAGCTGATGTTTAATATCCTGTATATGATACTAACTGGCGCCAAAGCCTTTTATATCATTGCTGAATTCATGCACTTAAAGCATGAGATCAAAAACATGATCATGACTATTGCGGTACCGGCATTATTATTTATCTGGTTCCTGACAGCATTTCTCTGGGATGGTAATTCATTCAAAAATCTGAGAAACCGTTTCGACCGCAATCACGATGCGAAAAGAACTGAAAAGGTTACACCAGCACACGGAGGTGAAGCACAGAAGCCGGGCGCAATACATTAACAAGGCGAGTCCTTAATAAAAGATTAAATTATACTGAGCCATCCCGCACGTGCGGGGTGGTTTTTATTTTGTGAAATCTCCTATGGGCAAAGATTCGTGTAGTAACTTTGCGCTCTGAAATCCGGTTCATATCCTGAACACAAATCGCGCTTAAGCTTCACCAAATAGAATAAAAACCCAGCTATTTTGAGCAAAAAATCAGTTTTTACTTTATGCCTAGTGGTTATTTTGCCAGTATTTAGTTATCTACTGGTAAGATTTTACAGCGCTGCCGCCATCGAGATGCCTCCACGTTATTATCCTGATTCAGTCGTGACCCGGATCGTTGATGGCAAACAGAAAAACGATACAATCTGGCATAAAGTAAAAAATATTACGCTAACCAACCAGCTTGGCAAAGAAATCTCTCTTGACGATATTAAAGGCAAAATCATTGTAGCGGATTTCTTCTTCACCCGATGCCCCTCAATCTGTCCAACGCTGACAAAAAACATGAAAGCACTACAGGATGGATTGCGGCTTAAAGACACAAGAAAAAATATAGACACTGCTTTTGTCCAGTTTTTATCTTTCTCAGTAGACCCTGAGCGCGACTCTGTGCCGGTACTAAAAAAATATGCTGATCGATACGGTGTTAATCATGATATATGGTGGATGCTCACAGGTCCGAAAAAAACCATTTACGATTTTGCATTAAACGAGATCAAGTTACCCCTACAGGACGGAGAATCAGTTGATTCCAATTTCATACATACAGAAAGGTTTGTTTTGTTAGATCGGGACCATGTTATCAGGGGCTATTATAGCGGACTTGACAGTTTTGCGCTATCAAACCTGGCCGAAGATATTACGATGTTGATGCTGGAGAGGGATAAGAAAAAGAAGAGAAAATTTTTCTGATTCAGTACAAAATTTAGTTATCAAGCAATATATTAATACTATGAAACCGGAAATCGCCATTCAAAACACAGTGCCGGATCCAGTCATAAAGAAAAATGACAAGGTAGCAAAATTGATCATTGCGATATTGTCTGTCGTGGTTTTTGCAGCGGTTGTGATTTTATCAAGGGTCACGGTTAATGTAGATCTTGGCTTTGATGTACATCTTTTTGCCACCTTTAATGCAATCGTCAATAGCATGGTTTCAGTGTTGTTATTAGGTGGATTGCTGATGGTAAAGCAGAAAAAATATGAGCTTCACAAACGGATCATGATTGCTGCGATTTTATTATCTGCACTATTCCTCGTTTCATATATCTGTCATCATCTTTTTGCCGGTGATACAAAATTCGGGGGACTGGGCACTATCCGTATAATGTATTTTGTTATCCTGATTACACATATATTTCTCGCAGCTATAATACTTCCTTTCATTTTATTTACTGCATACCGTGCATTGACCGGTGAATATAATAAACACATGAAGCTCGCAAGGATAACCTGGCCAATCTGGTTTTATGTTTCAGTTAGCGGGGTGATTGTTTACCTGATGATCAGTCCATATTATTAATACGAAATTCAGGGATGTTGAATTGTATGTTACTCAGCAATGCCAGGATTTAATTTGGTTCCCCTTCCTTTCGCTTACCGGAATTTGTATAAACTGAATCTGCCGTTCAATGCAATTGCCGGAAGCCATATCTTCGAGGCTAATAATTTTTTAATGAAGACAAGGACTAATTTTTTCCAGGTATTCCGTCTGATACACCTGGCGCAGGTATTAGTTGTGACTATTTTCGGAATTGCCACCTTAATTATCGTGCGGAAAGAATTGCAGGAGCCGGTAGAGTCTTCTGTTGACCGGGCACTGCAGGTTATCGTAGTGGTATTTTCGGGACTGATGTTATTTTTTGGATTTAAATTATTTAAGAACCGGATTTTGAAAATCCGTGAAAGCCGCATCAATGCTGAAAAGCGGATTGCAGATTACCGGACCGCCTGTATGGTATGGTGGGTAATGATAGAGGTGCCCGCACTGATTTCGTTTGCCTGTTTTATGATTACCGGGAACTATGCCTTTTTCGCGCTGGGAATATTTCACCTGATGATACTGATTATGTTTGCTCCGCGAAAGGATAATATTATTCTCTTGTTGAATGTCAGCAGCCAGGAGCTACAGGAAATAGAAAAATGATGACATGTTGATTCAGAAAAGAAGATGATCAGATCTTTGGCTCAAAAAATAATTGATGAGCTGTTTGATTCGGAAAGTAAATTATTAAGTTAGAAAAAAGTACTTGATGAATTGATTGATTCAGAAAGTAAGTTTTTAATTTAGTTAAGAATCAGATTAGTTAAGATTCAGAATTCTGAAGCCGGGTCCCAGAACTTCTCTTTGAAGTTTACTACGGTGTCATCAACAACCGCTGTACCTTCTTTCTCCAGCAACTCCTTCATTTTATCGGGTGTTTCAAAATGATTTTTACCGCTCAGCATACCATTACGGTTTACAACCCGGTGTGCGGGAATTTTTGGATGGATATTATGCGCACCGTTCATTGCCCATCCCACCATTCGTGCTGAAAGTTTTGTGCCCAGGCAAGCGGCTATGGCTCCGTATGAAGTAACCCGGCCTTTCGGGATCTGCCTGGCAACTTCATAGACGAGTTGAAAAAAGGATTGATCCTTTCTACCAGACGGAGTTATGACCGATAGTTTTTCCTGGCTGCTGTTTTCATTTGTTTTATCCCTGTTCGATGGAATTTTATTTTGCTTTGTTTTATCAACCGATTTTTTGCTTTTCTTCCTTCCTGGTTTGGTATCCTTTTTATCCTGGGCTTGGATTTTTTGATCAGCAGGTATTTTTCTTTTTTTGGGCAGGGTTTCAACTTTTTGATCGACAGGCTTTAATCTTTGGTTAGGCACAGCTTTGACATTCCTAACAACCGGATTAGCTCCTTTTTTTGCAGGCTTATTTGTCTTTGTTGCCATTGGTAGTTTTTCTTTGTTGAATTAATGCTGATCTTTTTGGTTCCGGCACTTTCTCATAATCAAAAGGGCAGTGCCTGCATCCATTACCGCAACAGGATCCACGCTCCAGGTGATAAGCAGCGGTCATGACCATAAGCCCGTCTTCGTTGAAATAATAATCAACTCCTTCTGTCAGTTTGTTCTTCAAGTAATAATTCTTTTAGCTCATTGGATTTATCTTCCAACGGCCCTGCCGGCAGCCTGAAGTGAAGATAATGAACGGTCCTGCTTTGGGCGATATCCAGGTTTTCATAGTGCGTCTTAATTCTCAGTTCACGCGATGGCTCCCCCACGGCATAAAGATTGTCAACGTCCTCAACCAGCTCAAGCCCATGCAGCGCTATCACCCATTTTGTAAACCTGTAAAGACTCGGGGAATCTGTTTTTAGATGAATGCTCCCACCGGGAATAAGAAACTGCTGGTAAAAACTCAGGAACTTTGGATGAGTAAGTCTTTTGGAATTTTTAGAAGTCCTGAGCTGTGGATCCGGAAAAGTCAGCCAGATTGATTCAACCTCCCCGGGCGAAAAATAGCTGGCAATCCGGTCGATCTGGGTACGCATGAAAAATACATTGCCGAGATTTTCTTTCAGTGCAGTTTTGGCCCCGACCCATAAACGGTTTCCTTTTACATCAATTCCCAGGAAATTCCGATCCGGATATATCCTTGCCAGGCCAAGGGCGTATTCGCCTTTTCCACAGGCCAGTTCCAGCGTGATCGGATTTTTGTTTTGGAATCGTTCATGCCATTTTCCAGCTGTTCCTTCCGGATACTGTAGCACGTTTGGGAACCCGAGTAGTTCCGCAAAACGTTTTAATTTTTTCTGACCCATTTCTGCAAAGTTAATGGTATGAGGCTTTACATGGCACAGGCAATGGCACAAGCAATAGTTGATAATGGTGCGTCACAATCCAGGAACAGACAACCAGGTAAATAAGTAAATCCCTGGTTCGATAAAAAGGAAGAACCGGTTAGAAGTTAATCCGGTCCTTCCTTTATCTGGCTGTAGAGGGAGGACTCGAACCTCCACGGAGCGGTTAGCCATAGCGCAATGATTAATGTGGTGGTCAACCCCAGTCGCCTAAAGTCGAAACCAAGGCGGCATTACACTATGTTTATCCCGAACTCTCCACCCCCGAGACAAGAGGGCATGTCTGCCAAAATTCCATCACTCCACAATCTGATTGATGATCTGCGGCTGAGAACAGGAACAACCTCCTGTCCGAGCTTAATTGTCGCATCAAACCTTGTCGGTCTGTTCGACAAAGATGCAGAAAAAATGGCAGGAAATCGTCTGCATTTTATCAAAATGGCTGCTGAAAAATAGCCTCCTGCCACTCCAGGAGATACTGAAATCAATTCCAACAGCACTGATGGAAAAATCTATTTAATCGTCGACTTATAAAACCAGCAACCAGGTAACGAAACCCTGCACCGAAGTTAGTCGGCTAAGAACGCATGTTTAACCAGATACCCAGGTTCAATTGTCCGATTGTTGTGAATTCACTTATTTGCTCACCTGTTATTTCGCCACTTTCTGCACGACCTTCCCTTGCGAAGGCGTAGCCAAGGCCAAGATTTAAATCGAGACTAAAACGCCTGCGGTAATTTCTTTGAAGGCCCCAGACAATCCCGGTTTTATGTATTGAACGTTGGCTGTTTTCCGCGTTGAATGTTATTTTGAAAACAGGGGCCACATAATTCAGGTTATTCATATCGATGTTTCTTCCTTTAGTTCCGCGTCGGAATGCGTTGTAGTAATAACGATATTGGATTGTAATTGCAGGGTCAAGATAAAGATGGGAAGTTGTACCGAAAGTACTGGAATAGCCCAGATATCCTGAAGGGTTGAAATATGCCCTTCCGTATAGTGTTTGAAACCGACCAATTTTCTGTTCATAACTGATGCCGGGGCTTAAAAAGCTAATCTTCGTTAGATTAATAACTCCCTGCTCATTTCCGCTTTGCGCGAAAGCATTGCTTATGTTCAGAAAGAGGAGAAAAAAAAGGGCGGGTTTGATTGACATAAATGCAATTTCTTTAATAGAAAGGCAGGAAATGCCACAAACGGGTGAGTTGCAAAAACAAGCACATGAATCGTTAATTCAAAAAGCTAAACTGTAATAAGTTAAACTGCTAAACGGCTGCTTATTATCATTCATCTTCTTAAACTCAAATCTCCGTTGCCATTGCAGGATCACTGATGCCGTGTTTTGAAGTCTCAACCCGGCCTGCAAAACGCCTGAGATAGGTATTGCCCGTGTTAACTGAAAAATCATACCAGTTTCCACTTGGCTCCAGTTTCCATTTCTTTTTTACAGATTTGCCCCCAGGCACTTTAACCTTCAATGGCGAACCATAATCATATGCATTACCGGTAATAATAACATCAATGGTTTCGCTGCTTTTATTAACGATCTCCAGGCCGATACCACCTCTCCGATGGTTGTAGGTTAACGAAATCTCAGGCTCAAACTCAAACCCTTTGCCGGTAAACTTTCGGAAGTAACCATTTGGTCCGTAAACTTCCAGGTCATATCCGGATTCATTAAATGCCCAGCTATCAGTAAGCGATTTTCCAGCTTCAACGGTGTATCTCCCCGGAATCTTTTCCAGGTGTTTCAAGTCATAAACATGGAAAACGGTACCTGCCTCACCTGTATTTTCAAAACTTAAACTGATAGCAGTTTGCGCAACTTCGGCGCTTGTATTCAAACGATAAGGCAGGGACCGGGAATATTTCACGCCTCTTTCCTGGAATAAAGGTTCAGGGATTTCCGGGGGAGATGCCCGGGGCAAACTTTTAAGCGCTGCCTCTACCGAAGCGTAATCATTGGTTGCAGGCATTGCCGGAAAAACTGCGTCATTAGGGTGCTTAAAATCGAAAGCTGAAAGCAGGTCGCTGCTTACAGCCCGGTGCCAGGGACTGATTCCAGGCAGCTGAACACTAAACCGGTTCTCGATAAATTGTGCGACCGAAGTATGATCAGCCACTTCAGAATGCACCCATCCTCCTTTGCTCCAGGGTGAAATAATATAAAGAGGAACCCGCGGCCCCATACCCCAGGGCCGTAGATCCCCACTTATAGTATCAACGGGATCGAGATAATTTCTTTTATTCAACTTCCTGTTGTTATCGAAGTACATACCTGCCAAATCAATCGTACTCTTTCCCGCAATTGTACCATCAAGGTTATAAGAAGGAACTGCAGGGGCAGGAAGATGATCAAAAAGACCATCGTTCTCATCGAAAGTCAAAAAAAACACCGTCTTAGACCAAACTTCCGGATTTGAAGTGAGGGCAGTCAATACCGCATGAGTAAAATCAGCACCGCGATATGGACTGGATGGACCACCCGGGTGCTCGGAATCATCCCTGGATGGAAGGATCCAGCTAACCGCGGGAAGTGTATCATTGGCAACATCATTTGTTAAGTGTTCCAGCGACCAATGTTTCATACCCTTTTCATAAATAGGGGAGCCGGGTTTTGCGGTCCGGAAACTTTCAAATGCGAGACAACCATGCATTGCACCCGTCCAGTTATTGTTGGGATCCTGGTAAAAGCGCCAGCTAACCCCGGCTGCCTCAAGCACATCAGGTAGAGTCGCCCATTTAAAAGCACTGCCTTTGTAAGTATAACCCGGATCGGGATGTTTTCCTGTTATCCAGCAACGTTGATTGACCGGCTCCGAATCCTTGTCTGTACAATTTATTCCAGCTGCACGTTTATCGGGATCCGAATTTGTTCCGGACCAGAACATGATCCGGTTTGGGTCGGTGCCTGTTGCAATGGAACAATGATAAGCATCTGAAATTGTAAATGCATCAGCCAGCGCATATTGAAAAGGGATTTCCTCACGAGTGTAATAGGCCATCGAGTGTGGCGTTTTAAACTTTGGCCAGAAGCCATATTTTCCCTGGTTCCAGGCAGCCTGCATGTCCGGGAAATCATGCGGTGTTGGCTTAACAAGTGCGGCGTTACTGGTTCTCAAGTTTGCCCGGTAGGGAGGTATTGTTTTCGATCCATCTGACTGAAAAAATGCCCTTTTTCCGCTTTCGAGAGGGATAGGAAAACGGTCCCCAAATCCCCGCACACCCTTCATTGTTCCAAAATAATGATCGAAAGAACGATTCTCCTGCATCAGGATAACTATGTGTTTGACATCGTTAATAGATCGGGTGGAACTATCAGCTTCTACCGCAAGGGCCTTCTCAATAAGCGCTGGCCATAGCAATGAACCCATTCCAATCGTCGAAGACATGCTGATAAATTTTCTACGGTCTATCATAAACTGGAATTTAGATAAAATAACATCGAACGTGTAAAAAAACTGGGGAAAGCAAAGTTTTTTTCGACCAATCAGATGACTCCATGCTTGCTGCCGAAATGGGAACTTTGAAAAATACTGTTAAGGTTCACGGGATTGTAGCTTCAAGAGTAAATCTTGTTGTTATCCTGGTTAAAATGACGAAAATCATCGGGTTAAAGTTTGTAGCAAATTGGATAATTGAGCAGCGACTCATTTACGAATGATGTTATAGTTCTTTAAATTCGGTTATATATAACTGTTAGACATTACAAAGGCAAATACGTCTGTGTAAATTTTGAAATGATAAGAATATCTAAGATCATTGGCAGGTAATTTACTTTTTTTACTAAGGGTAATTTCTTAGAGATCTCTGTCCGGGTAATATAGCGATCCAGGGACATAGTAATGCCTGATATTTTTTATTTATCACCAGGAAAGTTATGATTGTTGTAATTGCTCAATGTAATTTTTCTATTTGCTCTTGCTCATTAATTAATGAGTAATCTTTTTTAATCTGAATTCTTGGTTACTTAACATATAGGTTTTTTCTTTGCACCAGAAAAATTTTCGCGCAGTCAGGCAAGCGGGTAAATATTTTTGAAAATTGTTTACAATACAAATTTTACACCTTTTTCTGATAATGATAATGTGAGCGTTATGGATGTGTATCTGATAGAAGGAATTCAAAGAAATGACGAAGCGATTTTTTCAACAGTATATAAGCAATATGAAGCCAGGCTTTATTTTTACTTTCGCAGGAATGCACAATCAGGAGCTACCAGCGCCAACCTGGTGCAAACTACATTTATTAAATGCTGGAACTATCGGAAACATCTGAGCCAGGATATTGCTTTGTCCCATCAATTATTCCGCATTGCTAAAACAACACTTATTGATCTGTTGCGTCAAAAAGCTAATGAAAGGCTGGTGAGCCTGGAGGGTTGTACCTCAGTTATGGATATTCCTGATGCTCCTGCTTCTTCACATCATCGGTTAGATGAGGTTAATGCAACACTGGACAAAATTTCTCCTGAACGAAGCAAGATTATTAAATTCCGTCTGAAAGGATTGACCAATAAAGAGATTGCCGAACAACTCGGTATATCTAAAAAGACAGTCGAAAATCAACTCAATAAAGCTGTTAAAGAAATTCGCATTCATATCGCTTCTGCTACTAACATAGCTTTTCCTTTCTTAATATTATTCCTGCTTAACACTTAAGGATTCCCCATTCAACAAAGCCTGTGTTAACAAATTATTACCGGTGGGTGTAACCCAACCTGTAAAACGTATAGTTATTGTATACCTGGCCTTCTGCTTCTCATTGATATGCGCCTGTATAAAAGTGGCAGACACTGGCAGGCAATATGTAGTGATTCTAAATTAATCAAGCTTGCTAAGGATGAAAATTATCCCCTTGTTGGGGACAGGAATTGTATTGTCTAAATCAATCCATAAAATGAAACTATTTTATTTGCTCGTACTGTCGGCTTTCGTAATCTTTTGTGCGGGTAACAAGGCATTGGGCCAACAACAACAACCGGCAGTTAAAGGCATGGTACAAAGTGAAACAGGTGAGGCTTTGCCAAATTTAACCGTGACTGTCACAAACAAATCGGGGCAATATTCTGCTACAGCTCAAACTGATTCTTCCGGTGCTTTTACTTTTGTAACATTGACAGCAGGGGATTCATACTCCTTTAGTTTTACACATGTCGGTTATCAAAAAAAAGTATTGGGGGGCTATACTTTTAAAGGAGGTGATATGATCCGTTTATTGGTTAAACTGGCTGTTAATGATAATTCTTTGGACGAGATAGTTGTGGTAGGATATGGCTCGCAGAAGAAGGTAAATCTTACTGGCGCTGTAACACAGGTGAGCGGCAAAGTGTTGAGTGACCGGCCTATGCCGAATATTTCAAGAGGTCTGCAGGGACTTATACCCAACCTGAATATTGTAATGACCGATGGAAAGCCTACCCGTTCCCCTGGTTATAATATCAGGGGTATCACATCTATCGGTACCGGAGGAGAGGCGCTGGTGCTGATAGACGGCGTTGCTGGCGACCCAAATTTACTTAACCCTAATGATGTCGAAACTGTAACCGTATTGAAAGATGCAGCGTCTGCTGCTATATATGGTGCCAGGGGCTCTTTCGGTGTAGTATTGATCACTACAAAAAATCCAAATAAAGGGAAAGTGCAGGTGAACTTCAATTCCAGCTATACCATTAATCAGAAAACAGTGAATCCGAAGCTTGTAAATGATGGTTATGAGTGGACCAAAAATTTTGGAGACTCCTATAATGCATGGTATGATTATAAGTCGCTCCCGGCTACTATCAACGGTATTATTCCGTACACACCTGCTTATCTCGACTCGCTGAAGGCAAGATCAGCCGATCCTTCATTGCCTAAAGTAACTATTGATCCGGCTACCGGCAGATATATTTATTATGGAAGCACCGACTGGTACAATGAATTATACCGCAAAAGTGCGCCAGCTTTTGATAATGCCCTGACCGTATCCGGAAGTAATACTAACAGCGACTTTTTAATTTCAGGCAGGTATTATAAGCAAGGTGGTGTTTTCCGTTATAACACTGATGAGTTCAACCGGTATAACCTGCGTATGAAAGGAAATATCAAACTCACGCCCTGGTTTACGCTTAGCAACAATATAGACTTTAATGCCTATAAGTATTTTTATCCCATAGTGAATGGCGGATCGCCTGTATGGCGCTATATGGACGTGTCTGCTGTTCCTATGGCGGTTATGTTTAATCCTGATGGTACGTTGACACCTTCTTCTTATCAATCTGTAGGGGATATGTATACCGGTAATAATAATCAAATTACCAAACAGATGTATTTCAGGAACACCTTATCTTTTAGTGCAGATATTATCAAGAACGTCCTGAACCTGAAAGGCGACTTCACTTATGCCTATACTAATAATACGATGGATGAAAAACTTTATCCGGTTAGCTATAGCGCAGGTCCTGGTATTGAAGGTGCCAACACCAATAACAGGCTTACAAAAACGACAGATATTACTAACTATTATGCAACTAACATTTACGCTGAAGCGAAAAAGGATTTTGGCAACCATTCTATAAAACTGCTGGGAGGGATGAATATTGAAGTTAGCCAGAACGATAGTACGCTGGTTCAACGGGATGGTATCCTCGACCCTTCCCTGCCAAATATTAACTTGCTGAACGGCCAGAACTATATTCTTTCAGGCGATGGCAATGAATGGTCTATTGCAGGATTATTCTTCAGGGGTAACTATTCTTACAAAAATAAATACCTGGTAGAAGTGAACGGGAGGTACGACGGATCTTCTAAATTCCCTTCCTATTCGAGGTTCGGATTTTTCCCTTCTGTTTCTGCAGGATGGCTCGTTTCAAGGGAACCCTTTATGAACTTCAGCGACAACTGGCTGGATAACCTGAAACTTAGGGTGTCTGTAGGTAGCCTGGGTAATGGACAGATTGCGCCTTACCGTTTTATATCCCTGATGAATGTAACACAGGGAAGATCTATAGCGCTGAACGGTGCCTATCCTACTTACGTTCGTAATCCCAGCGTTCTGCCAGACAATCTTACCTGGGAAACATCCACTACTGTTGACGGTGGAATTGATATTGGAATGCTGAAGAACAGGTTGAATGTTTCCTTTGATTATTATCAGAGGTATACCACTAACATGTTCACACCCAGCCAGCCATTGCCATCCACATTCGGGGCAACAGTGCCTTACGGTAACTACTCTGATCTGAAAACATCGGGTTGGGAGCTATCCGTCAACTGGCATGATAATATCAATGAGAATCTGGGTTATAGCCTGGGGTTGGTGCTATCTGACTACAAGGCCTATATCACCAAGTACAATAATCCCAATGGAGTTTTACCTTATGGGGGTAATGCAGGCACCTATTATGAAGGACAACGTTTAGGCGAGATATGGGGATTTGAAACAGAGGGTTTATATACCCAGGAAGATCTTGACAAGCCGCATCCCAATCAGACCTCCTATATCTCAGTTTCCAACTCTAATATTCCTTTACCGGGCGATATCAAATTCAGAGACCTTAATGGAGATGATTCTATTAATATAGGAAAGGGAACCCTGGCAGATCATGGAGATCTGAAGATTATAGGCAATTCCCTTCCACGCTATAATTTTGGAGTTAACCTTGGCATGAACTGGAAAAGCCTTTCGTTCAGTGCCTTTGTTCAGGGCATAGGATACAGGGATTGGTGGCCTGGCATCGAAGCTGGTCCTTTCTGGGGTCAATATAACCGGCCTTATGAATCGATACCCGCAGATATGATGAAAAATGTATGGACACCTGAAAATCCTGATGCTTATTTTCCGAGATACAGGGGCTACGTGGCTCTGAGCGGTACAAGGGAACTGGCAGTAAAACAAACCCGTTATTTGCAAAATGCAGCTTATTTGCGCTTGAAAAACGTGAATCTTACCTGGGCCCTGCCGCAAAAATGGGTGAGGCTGCTAAAATTGACCAATGCCAGGGTGTACGTGACCGGCCAAAATATACTCACGTTTACACCGATGCATAAATATGCGGCGAATTTTGATCCCGAAGTTATCGATGGTTCTGATCCTGAGGTAAACGCCAATGCGGGTAACGGGTATGCCTACCCTATGCTGAAATCTTATTCTGTAGGCGTAAATCTGACTTTCTAAATATTTTAACTGGAAACATGAAAAAAATATTCTTTTTACTGATTGTCGCAGCAGGTTTACAGGGCTGCCAAAAATTACTGGACAAGCAGCCTATTGCAAGTCTAACATCAGACAAGGTTTTTCAGAATGCCAATAACATGGCCTTGTATGTGAATTCTTTTTATATAGACCAGATACCATCGGCTATCACTATCGCTACTGGTGATAACCTTTCTGATTACATATCAGGGAACAATATACCGGGGCTTATGTCACCTTCCACCAACGCCAACAACGTTGGGGGCTGGTCCTGGAGCGTTTTAAGGAATATCAATTATTTCCTGGACAATTATAATAATAACCCGGATATTCCTGAAGCTACCCGTAATGGTTATGCGGGTATAGCCAGGTATTTCCGCGCCTTGTTTTATTTTGGCATGGTAAAAGAGTATGGAGATGTACCCTGGTTTAGCCATGCTTTAAGTATCAGTGATTCTGCGATGTATAAAACCAGGGATGCCCGAACACTGGTAATGGATTCCATTTTGGCCGACCTGGATTTTGCCATTGCGAATGTGCCGGCTGCCAAGGATAACGGCGCTTCTACCATCACCAGGTGGGCTGCATTGGCCCTTAAATCAAGGATATGTTTGTTTGAAGGCACATTCCGTAAATATCACACAGAACTGAACCTGGCAGCATCCGCAGATGACTTCCTTAATAAATCGCTGGATGCTTCCAGGGCAATAATTAACTCCGGCAATTACAAACTGCACAATACAGGTAAGCCTGTTTCAGATTACAGGGAACTGTTCACCACAGAAATCCCCTGGTCAGATGAAGTAATCTTATCCTCTGTCTACAGCAATTCATTGAGACTCTGGAGCCAGTTAAACCAGTACTTTACCAGTCCTACCCTTGGCAACAGGTCAGGACTGAACAAGCAGTTTGTGAATACTTACCTCAACCGGGACGGTTCCCGTTTTACGGACCAGCCTTTGTTTGACAACATCCCCTTTGTAAATGAAATGAAGAACAGGGACCTGCGTCTTCAGCAAACCATTCGCTGTAACGGGTATAAGCGTCTGGATGGTTCTTCGGCACCACCAGATTATGCTTATACTTTCACGGGTTATCAATTCCTGAAGTATACTCTTGATGACAAGAACCTTGATTTCAGATCTCAGAATAATAATTCCCTTCCTATATTCCGGTATGCAGAAATATTACTAAACTATGCCGAAGCAAAGGCAGTACTTGGGCAGTTCTCTGCGGAAGATTGGAATACAACCATAGTGCCGTTGAGAGCCAGGGCAGGTATAACGGGCACGGCTTATCCTGCTACTATCGATCCATATCTGCATAACACTTATTTCCCCAATATTTCAGACCCTGCATTGCTGGAAATAAGAAGAGAAAGAGGAGTAGAACTGGTTTGTGAGGGGCTTCGTTTTGATGATGTCCGGCGCTGGAAAGCAGGTTATCTGATGGAGATGCCTTACCATGGTGTTTATGTTCCACAAATGAATACGCTTTATGACATGAATGGAGACGGTGTAAAGAATGTTTCATTTGTAACCGCTACACCTGCTAACCCTGTACCAGGAGTGAGTTATTATCTGATCAACGGCAGTTTCGTTTCCTTAACGAATGGTAATTCCGGCAATATTCACTGGCTGGTAAATTATGATGCCACCCGTAAATGGAATGACAAGTTTTATTATAACCCTATCCCTACCAACCAACTTGTATTAAATCCAAAACTCACCCAGAGTCCGGGTTGGTAATTTCATGAACACACAAAGTTGGTAATTTCTTGCGCAAATAAAATAGAGATAAACAATACGGATAAACAGATGAAGAAGATTATTATAGTGCTTGCATTTACTCTGAGCTTTGGACAGCTTGTATTTGCCCAGGAACTTAAAGACATTGAAAAAACGAGGGTGTTATTGCCAAACGGCTGGAGCCTTACACCAGTGGGCCGGCACCTGCCATTAGGTGATCTGCCTCTGAATATAGCAGTGAGCCGTTCACAACGTTACCTGGCTGTTACCAATAATGGCCAGAGTATCCATTCGATTCAGTTGGTTGATACAAAATCCGAAAAGATTCTGGATAATAAAATCATTCAAAATAGCTGGGGCGGTATTGTTTTCAGCAGTGATGAAAAATACCTGTATGTTTCCGGGGGTAACGATAACTGGATCCTGAAATACGCGATCAAAAATGGTAAGCTGAATACTGTTGATACCTTTAAACTAGGCATACCCTGGCCCAACAAAATATCTCCATCCGGAATCACCATTGATGATCAGCGTCAGTTGTTGTATGTGGTAACTAAGGAAGATAATAGCCTTTATGTAGTTGATCTTAAAACGAAAGCGATACCGCAAAAACTGGCATTGGGAGGTGAGGCCTATACCTGTCGTTTGTCACCCGACAAAAAAGAGCTGTATATCAGCGTATGGGCAGGCGATAAGATCCTGGTCTATGATACTTTTAAACACACAATGATTGACAGTGTAGCCGTAGGAGATAATCCCAATGATATTTGTCTTGATTCAAAAGGAGCTTATCTTTTTGTTGCCAATGCCAATGACAATAGTGTATCAGTGATCGATATCAAAAAACGGAAAGTGTTGGAAACACTTACTACTGCTTTATATGCCACTCAGCTAAGCGGTTCTACTACCAATAGTGTTTCCCTTAGCCAGGATGAGAAGACCTTATATATTGCCAATGCAGATAACAATTGCCTGGCGGTATATGATGTAAGTCAAAAGGGAAAAAGCACCTCCAAAGGATTTATTCCCACCGGTTGGTATCCAACATGCGTGAGAGTAATCGGAAAAAAACTGTTCATAAGTAATGGAAAGGGGCTTAAACCTTTTGCAAATCCCAAAGGACCTAATCCAATGGTAAAAAAACAACCGGTAGTGCTTCATGAAGGCATCCCTAACAAGCCCGAAGAGGTGCAATACATTGCCGGCATGTTTCAGGGCGACATGAGCATTATTGATGTTCCTTCAGAAAAGCAGTTAGCTGTTTATGCACAGGCAGTATATAACAATGCACCTTTTAATAAAGAACAACAGGTATCAGCCGAAGGAGAGAAGGGTAATCCTATCCCTCAAAAGAAGGGAGATGTATCACCTATCAAGCATGTTTTTTATATAATCAAGGAAAACAGAACCTACGATCAGGTGCTTGGTGATATGCCAGAGGGTAACGGTGATAAAAAGCTGGTTTTATTTGGTGAAAAAATTACACCCAACCAACATGCACTGGCAAGACAGTTTGTTCTGCTGGATAATTTTTATGTAGATGGAGAGGTGAGTTCTGATGGACATAACTGGAGCATGGGCGCTTATGCAACAGATTTTCTGGAGAAGACCTGGCCAGCTTATTATGGCAGGAAAGGTGGTTCCGAAGCTTCCTCGGGGATGCGTAATGTGGCCAATAATAAAGCAGGATTTATCTGGGATAATGCCAGCCGATCCGGAGTTACCTTTAGAACATACGGTGAATTTTCTGACAATAAATTCCGTCCGCAAGTGCCTGTTTTAGAAGGGCATGTTTGTCCTTATTTTCCCAGCTTTAATGGAAAAATCAGGGATACTACCCGATTTGGTTTATGGAGAAGGGAATTTGACTCACTTGTGGCGGTAAATGCCTTGCCACAGTTGATGACTATAAAGTTTCCTAACGATCATACTGAAGGTACTGCTGTCGGCCGGCCTACTCCTTTTGCACATGTGGCTGATAATGATTTGGCAGTGGGAATGTTTGTGGAATACCTGAGCAAGAGCCCTGTGTGGAAAGAAAGTGTGGTTTTTATAATCGAAGATGATGCCCAGGCCGGGCCGGATCATGTGGATGCTCACAGATCCACCGCATATGTTGCAGGGCCCTTTGTAAAGCGCGGCTTTGTTGATCACACTATGTATTCCACTAGTTCTGTGCTACGTACCATTGAGCTGATTTTAGGAATGCCGCCTATGACTCAATACGATGCGGCGGCTACGCCCATGTGGCGTTGTTTTGCCAGTGAAGTTAATCCCAGTGGATTTGTGTCCTTGCCCGCACAGGTAGATTTGAACGACAAGAACAAGGACGAGAATAAGATGGCTTTGGCCTCCGCAAAGCTTGATTTTTCAAACGAAGACCGTATACCTGACCAGTTGATGAATGAAATACTTTGGAAATTTGTGTATGGTGAAAATTCCCGGATGCCAGCTCCTGTAAGGGCAGCTTTTTTCAAACAAAAGCAAGAAAAAGATGATGATGAATAAAACCAGTTTGTTGAAAACCCGGCCAACCTTATATTCATAACTGAAGCCGGGGAAAAAGCAAAAATCCCGTAAAAATTGAGTTACAACTTTTACGGGATTTTTTAGCTGTAGGAGGAGGACTCGAACCTCCACGGGGTAGTTAGCCATAACGCAATGTGTGGTGGTCAACCCCAGTCGAATTTCGCCGAAGCGGAAGCCGGCATTACGTCACGTTTATCCTATGTTCCCCACCCCCGAGACAAGAGGGTATGTCTGCCAAAATTTCATCATCCCACAATATTCTCAACGATTTTTGCGGATTTATGGAGTATCTTGGATAATCTCCCGCTATAATTAAACGTTGATAGTGCAATATTATATCAAAATGCTCATTTCCTTGTAATATTTTCAATAAAAATTTTGAAAAATTCGATTTTATTCAAATATTTGTGGATACCGTTGATGAAATCTAAAAACACATTGCAAAAATGGGAGCTAAATTAAATCTTGACAAACTGGATCTGCAGATCATTCACGAAATGATGGACAATGCAGAAATCTCCTATGCCGACCTCGGCAAAAAACTGTTTGTTTCAGGAGGAACCATACATGTCCGAATCAAAAAACTACAGGAAGCGGGCATTGTGAAAGGTACCAAACTCAATGTAGATATAAAGCAATTAGGCTATGATGTGATCGCGTTTATAGGCATTTATCTTGAAAAAAGCAGTTTGTATGATTCCGTTGCAAAAGAGCTCCATAAGATTCCTGAAATCGTCAGGTTAAACTACACTACCGGAAATTACAGCATGTTTGCTGAAATTATCTGCAAAGACATTGGACAACTGAGGTTTGTGTTACACGACGAGCTACAGAAGATCAAAGGAATAGAACGTACGGAAACATTTATTTCACTTGAAGAAAGCCTCAGCAGGAATGTGCAGGTATATAAACAATAGAAAACGGGACGCTTTAGACAGCAATTCAAATAATTATATTGTCATTACACAATAAATTAGTGTTTCTGAACATTGAATATTAAGATTATTTTTAGATACCTAACTAATTTCAACCGAAGCTAATCGCACCTGACATGAAAAGAACCTTAAACCCTCTTGTAATCATAATATTTTTCCTGGCCAGTATTGCTGCTTGTAAGAAAAGCGGTGGTGGCGGTACAGGATCCTGCACCGAAACTGCGATGACCGTGACAACAAACCCGGCTATTGGCAGTGTGCAAACACCGTCAGCAGGAACCACTTTCCCGCTCGCTGTAAATGTTTCAGCCAATCTTCCGGCGGCAGGAGTAACCATCGAAGTAAAAGCAAGACCTGAATCGTCTTCAACAGCATTCTATACCGAAACAAAAACAGCGACAGCTGCGATGACCAATTTCACTATTACCGCTACCCCGGTCGGCGTTCCGGCAATTGTTGAGATCACAGTTACCTCAAAAAGTTGCGCTACCAACAAATTCACCGGTAACTACAGGTACTCAAAGAAATAATAACAGGAAAGCGAATCCGATTCTGTACTGAATCAATCTTTAACCTGCAGCGCGTCCCGCAGCCCGTTTCCCAGCAGGTTAAATGCAAGCACCAGTATCATAATAGCAATACCCGGTGCAAGAGCCAGCATCGGATTATGGGTGATGATGAAATTATAATTTTCCTTAATCATCAGTCCCCAGCTCGGTTGAGGAGGCTGCACTCCAACTCCTAAAAAGCTAAGACCTGCCTCAATAACTATAGCAGAAGCAAAGTTTGAAGCTGCAACCACGATCACCGGGCCCATCACATTCGGCAAAACATGTCTCACAATGATCCTGGCATTGGTAAATCCAAGAGCACGTGCAGCTTCCACATATTCCATTTCCCTGACGGCCAATACCTGGCCGCGAATAATACGGGCAACGCTTACCCACATCGTTAATCCAATGGCAATAAATATCTGCCAGAAACCCTTGCCCAAAACCAGTGTGATTGCAAACACAAGTAATAAGGTGGGTATGCTCCATATTACGTTTATGAACCACATCACAAGCTCATCTACCCAACCACGATAATAACCGGCAACTGCGCCAAGCATTACCCCAATACTTAACGAGATAATGACTGTTATAAGCCCAACACCAAGGCTTACCCTAACGCCAATCAACAAACGACTTAATATGTCGCGACCGTATTTATCTGTTCCAAGATGAAAACGGATTTTTTCAATATGGTATTCGCTGATTATCCGTTCCCCGTTATTAAGCAGATTGATATTCGAATCACTGTTAATTTTCTGACTACCGGCCTTTTTAATTTTACTGCCACTGTTGGGGTTGTTAATACCCGGCTTCTCAAGTAAAAATGCTTTTCGTTCTTCCAGCCCCTCGTCGATGTATTGTGTAATCACCAGGCTGTCGCGGTTTTCGTTATAGCTGGTTATTGGCGTATAGTCATACAAATCCTTACCGCCAAAAAACAACTTCTCCAGGAATGAAGGCTGCGCCTGCTCACGTTGTGTCGGGGTTTTCAGAAACAACATACTAAAGCCGGGCTTCTGGCCACCAATTTCAACGATCATGCGATTTGCGTTGGAAGAACTATCAGGTGCAATCATGTAACCCAACAAGGCTATCAACAAGGCTATGATAATGATCACAATACCGGCAAGTGCTCCCCTGTTTTTCCGGAGCCTTCGCCAGGTACTACGTTCCTTTGATCCTTTTGCCATGATTACTTATTTTTCTTCCCTTCCATTCATATGATCCGAATTTGCCAAGCCAGCCGGCAATAATCGTATACATAATGTGAAAGGGTTGCATAAAGGGAAAATACCGCATCAGCCGCTGCTGGCCAAAAAACATTGCTACCCTGTTTACAAACGGGAATTCAATCAACAATTTTGCAATCAGCATCAGCAAAAAAAATATGAAGTAGTTTGTCTTCCAGAATGATGCAATGCCGGCAATCAAAAAAGAAACGTTGACAAGATAAACCGTCATCAATACCCAAAAAATCCTTTTATCATCATAATGCACGGCTTTACTCGCCCAGCGAATCCGCTGGTTAAAAAAAGTACGTAGAGAATCAGCTCCTGATGTATCAACAATGGCCTGCCTGGCCTTCAGATAGGAGACTTTATCAGGGTGTTTCCTAAATATCTTATACATAAGCAGCATATCATCACCACTTGGAATATGATCTATGCCATTGAAACCATCTGCTTCTATAAAAGCTGCTTTGGTATAAGCAAGATTTGCTCCATTACACATCGTGTGAAATCCTGAAGCAACCGAAGCACCGGTGATGCCCTGAAGAGTTATAAAATCCAGCGTTTCAAAGATGGACAAAAAACTATTTTTTGTTCTGAACCTGACTGGTGCAGCTATGAATACACTACCTGTGGCATGATGACATGCGACAATAGTGCTTAACCATTGTGGCTGAAAGCTGCAATCTGCATCAGTGGTTATTATCAGTTTCCCGGACGCAATATCAATGCCTGCGCTGATCGCTTGTTTCTTAAAAGATCCGGGACTTAGACCGGCTATATCCTGCAGCCTGATCGCGCGGATATAACCGGGTTGATTATAAGCGCTGATCAGTTGCCAGGTATCATCTGTTGAATGGTCATCAATCAAAATAATCTCAGTTAGTTCAACGGGAAAATCCTGGCGTTTCAAAGATTCTAACAGACCCGATATGTTTTTTGATTCATTCCTCATAGGAATGATCAGAGAGATCCGGGTTCCGTTCCTTGTTTCTTCCGCATTTGTTGCATTTATTGAAAGAGCATCCGGCAACCCGACCTCTTTTATCCTGTTCCATTCACGATGATAATATGCGATCAGGACCGCATAACCAATCATCAGGATGATAAAGAAAAAGTAGAATAAAACCATAATGATTCGAAGCTAAATCAAGGATCTTTTTCATGCCCGGGCATTTATCAAAACCTCAGGCGCCTGAAAATTTTTGAAAGATTTTTTTTGTTTTTCAGCTGCATGATCTGGTGCCCGCATGGCAATAGCTCAACTTTACACAAATCATGGGTATCACGACAAAATGCGAGTCCTGTTTCAGCCGGCATAATACGGTCGTAAGCGCCATAAATCAGCAGCACGGGAATATCACGGTTATGTATATGCTGTTTGATTTTTTTTATATCGGGACGCATCCAGCGCATGGCCATCCATCTTTTATACAGCATATTCCGGGTCCCCGCTTCCTTCAGATAAAACCAGCTGAATTTGAATACAGCGGGATTGATAATCTTCAACTTGTTTGCCACCCGAAGCGTAAACAACAACCAACCGGGGTTTTTTACCGTAATTGCAAAAATCCTGCGACCAACAATAGTGCTTGTTGAGATCCAGTACCAGTAGTTACTACGCAGACCATCCGGTGCCAGCAAAATCATCCGGTCTATATGTTCCGGCTGATAATCCAGCAGGCTAAGCGCAATGCGACCGCCCATACTGAAACCTGCAAGCTCAATCCTGCCATTGGTACGTCCATGCTTCTTACAGATACTACTGATCAGATCCCAGAGTATCGTCACATCAAACCGCGCAGAGTCATCCCAGTTTGTTTTTCCATGATGCGGCAAATCGATAGCCAACAAGGAACAACTGGCAGGTAATACTTCTTTCATGATATCGAAAGACAATCCATTTTCATCATATCCATGGAAACAAACTATGAGACGGTGCCCCCGGTCAACAAAATGATAGTGAATCAGCGATGTCTGGTGTTCTATGAATTCTGCATGCATCTCCGTCCGCAATCTACTGCCGGAAACTTGTATTACCATCAGTACTGCCCGAATTCCCGATTCCGCCGTTTTAACATAATCGTGCAAAAAAAATCCCGGCCAAGCACTTGATGAAACCAAAGAAATGAATTAACTTTGGATAGTTGCATAAACAACTATATGCCAAACAACCATTTTAAGAAGGGAGAACTTTATAGCTTTATCACGGGAATCGCGTCAATCGCAATAGCCAGGAGGCTGCAAAAAAAGTTCAACAACGCAGGTCTCAATCTTACTATTGAGCAATGGAGCGTTTTATATCATCTCTGGAAAAAAGACGGGATCAGCCAGCAGGAATTATGTAATGCCAGTTTCAGGGATAAGCCAAGTATCACCAGGTTGGTAGACAACCTGGAGAAACTCGACCTGGTTAAAAGAGTTCCTTCAGATTCAGACCGCCGAATCAACCTCATCTATCTTACCAAACAATCCCAGACCCTGCAGGATGAATCAATGGGTCTTGCAGAAGAGACCTTAAACGAAGCTTTGACCGGTGTTCCCGAGGAAAGAATCGAAGTATGTAAAGAGGTGTTGAAAATCGTTTATGACAATCTTAAATAAGCAGAAGTTTTAAAATCATTAGCTAATCATAAAACTTGCAGATATGAGCACCATCACAGAAAATAAAACATTGCTGAAAGGCGGAGAATGGCTGGTTCGCGAAAGTACTGCCGCTGATACCTATACATCTGAAGAATACAACGAAGAACAACAGATGGTTAAGGATATGTGCCGGTCTTTTCTTGACACGGAGGTTATGACTGCTATAGACCGCATCGATAAGATGGAGGCTGGATTGATGCCGGGCCTGCTTGAAAAAGCTGGTGACCAGGGGCTTTTAGGCATTTCAATACCTGAAGAATATGGGGGGCTTGGTAAGGATTTTATAACAGCCACCCTGGTGAACGAAGGGCTCGGTGGAGGTTATTCATTTTCTGTTGCAGTAGCCGCGCATACCGGTATTGGTACCTTGCCTATACTTTATTTTGGCAATGACGAACAAAAGCAGAAGTATATTCCAAAACTTACTACCGGTGAATGGAAAGGCGCTTATGGACTTACGGAGCCAAACAGCGGAAGCGATGCATTGGGTGCTAAAACAACAGCGACACTTTCTGCTGACGGTAAACATTATTTACTCAATGGCCAGAAATGTTGGATAACGAACGGCGGGTTTGCAGATGTTTATACCGTGTTTGCAAAAATCGACGGCGATAAATTCACCACATTTATTGTTGAGCGCGGCTTTGAGGGATTTACCCAGGGCCCTGAAGAACATAAAATGGGTATCAAGGGATCATCTACTGTACAATTGTATTTCCAGGACTGTAAAGTTCCTGTTGAGAATGTGCTTGGTGAAATTGGCAAAGGTCATATCATCGCATTCAATATATTAAATATAGGCAGGTTGAAGCTTTGTGCAGCAGCGCTCGGGGCTTCAAAACGTGTTGCTTCCAACAGCATTCAGTATGCAAATACAAGGGAGCAGTTTAAAATGGCAATCGCAAATTTTGGAGCGATAAAATCAAAGCTTGCGGAAATGGCTATTCGCATCTGGGTATGTGAAAGCGGACTTTACCGTTCAGCAAAATGGATCGATGACAAAGAACATGAACTCGTCCAAAAGGGTAAACCTTTTAATGAAGCTTTATTGGGTGCTGCTGAGGAATATGCGATTGAATGTGCCATGCTGAAGGTTTTCGGCTCAGAAGTGTTGGATTTTGTAGTTGATGAAGGGGTACAGATTCATGGTGGTAACGGATTCAGTGATGAGTACCTGGTTTCAAAAGCTTATCGCGATAGCCGTATCAACAGGATCTTCGAAGGCACCAATGAAATCAATCGTTTACTGACAGTTGACATGGTCCTGAAACGGGCAATGAAAGGAAGAATAAATCTGATGGAGCCCGCCATGGCTGTTTCCAAAGAACTAATGAGTATTCCGGATTTCAACAGCGATGATGATGGTGAATTTGCAAAAGAGAAAAAAATGATCGTCTCTTTTAAAAAAGCAATTTTGATGACTGCCGGTGCAGCTGTTCAAAAATTAATGTTGAAGCTTGAATCTGAACAGGAGATTCTTATGAACATTGCAGATATGGCTATCGAGACCTATCATGCTGAAAGTGCCTTATTGAGGCTGATCAAATTAGCTGAACAAAAAGGGATAGCTGCCTGCAGCTATGAACAGGATATCGTTCAGACTTTCATTTATGATACGGCCGACAGAATAAACAAATATGGAAAAGATGCTATCAATTCATTTGCTGATGGTGATGAACAAAGGATGATGTTGCTCGGCATAAAACGATTTACCAAGGCGGAATCATTTAATTCGAAACTTTCACGCAGGCGTATAGCCGATAAACTTATAGCTGATAATAAGTATCCTTTATAATTGAAATATAAGCGCATAGATTTAACGGTTAAGTCCGCTAAATCTATGCTATTGAGAAATCAGGCATAAGTGGAGTTGAAATTTGCTTAGAATAAGTTGGATAGTGATTTCATTTTGGCGGGATTTCTTAACTTCCTGAAATGAAATGCGCAATCCTGCTCTTATTTGTCAGTTTGAATTCAATCGCCCAGGATACCAATGTTCTTTATTCAACCCCGTACGATACAATCGTAGCTAAATCATCTTTTTTTGTAAGGAGCACCGGGCCGATGCCTTATCTCGAATATGGCCTTGGGGATGATCGTCTTGGCGGAGCGAAAATGACTTACCTGGATAGCAATCTTCTTTTGAGAATCGTCGACTCGTCCGTAACCGACTACAAAGTGCAGCTATCAAAAAATCATTCAGCATATATCCAGAAAACAAATACAAAACCAGATTCCCTTGCTATCAAAAAGCCCTATTACCTAAGTGGCAGCTGGAAGGTTTATGGCGATCAGCACCAGGATTTCATCAGTGTGCAGCTCGATGAGAGATTGCCATATCGTAGTCAGCAAACATTGACCCCTGCTGGTCTCACTATTGATATTTTTGGTGCAACAAGTAACACAAACTGGATTACTCAAACGGGTACAGCAACAGAAATCAAAAACGTTTGGTACGACCAGGTTGAAGACGATGTGATCAGGATCCATATTCAACTCAAACATCAGCAACACTGGGGTCATTATATTTCATATGATAGTGCTTCGAAAAAATTACTCATAAGGATCAAAAGACAACCTTCACTGAAATCAAAAAATCTTACCATTGCCATTGATGCCGGCCACGGTGGAGCCAATACAGGAGCTTCGGGCAAGATGACAAAAATTTTGGAGAAAGATTACACGCTGAAGTTTGCTAACGAGCTCAACAAAAGGCTGAAAAGAAAAGGGTTCCGGGTAATCATGACCAGGACCTCGGATGTTGATATCAGTATGATCGATCGGGCACTTATGTTGCGTGCCCTAAACCCTGACCTTTTACTTAGCCTGCACCTGAACTCGTCCGCCAATGCTGCCATCCGCGGCGCCAGTACTTATTACCGCTACATCGGATTTCGACCACTAACTGAAAGTATTCTGCAAAGAATGCTGGCACTGGGGCTATCAAATTTTGGCAATGTGGGTGCATTCAATTTTGCGCTTAGCGGCCCCACTGAATATCCCAATTGCCTGGTAGAAATCGCTTTCCTGAGCAACGAGGAAGATGAAAAGCTGATTGCTGATCCAAAGTTTCAGAAACGTGTGGCAAAGCAAATACATAAAGGAGTGAAAGACTGGTTGAATAAACTGGATTGAAAAAGCTGATCAAACAAATCGATCAAACAAAGCCGTCAAACAAAGCTGAATGAACAAAAACTTGTCGAACAAATATATTTGAACGACCGGTTTAAGATCCAGGATTAATAAGACCTGGTCAATATGATGGGTGTACCATTAGGTGCACTTGGCGGCATATCCGGTAAAGAAAACTTTTCTTTCGACTTGTTATATTGATTTATATACTTCCTGTTACGCTTTACCCCAACGCTTGACATAAGTCCGCTAAACGTTGTTTTCACCCAGTAGTTAAATACAAACTTTTCGGGGTCCCGCTCATAATAAATAATCGCCTCTTTAGAATTAGCGTTACGAACAATTGAATTAGCAAAGAGATTCACCAATCGCAGGGTAAGGTGTTTTTTTTCAGGATCATCTTTATTCAGTAGTGCGATCTTTAAACCTCTATAATGAAAATTCATTCTACCGATCGCTGCATGTTTGTTCCCAATCCAGTGCGCGTACAGCGTGTCAGACAATCCATTTCTGACCCCGACATTAGCCAGGGGCTGAGTTGCTTTAGTGAAATTTGTCAGCTTCATCGGCGAAGCATAAAATTTCATAATAAATGGAGACAGTGAATCTCCATACAGCTCATCATATCTCATATGATTAATTCTGTTGTCTAACATTAAAGCTGTTGCTGAAATACCAAGCACGTCGTCAGGACTGACCCTGTTCCGGATATTTGTTATGGTTGCTTCAAGCTCCCGCAATGGGATGGTCCCGGTCTTTTTAGTTTTAGCGGAAACCTCATGAATGGTAATATTACTCCTGGTGATTATCAACGAATCAATGACGACAGGAAAACGCAACGAACTGATCAGTTTAGTTGGCATGGGTTTCTCAATACCATGCCTGAAGGGAATTCGTTTATCCCGGCTGGCTTGCAGATTTATTTTTTCAAGGATGATCTTATCTATGGCAAGCGTAGAATCTCCTGAAGCGGGATCGTATGCAATCCCGTCTATTGTCAATTTTTCACCATCAACTACCAGCTCATCTCTTTGCCAAAGATTTTTTTTATACGCAGTTGCAGCATTAATTTTTGGTTTGACGGAAAAATATCCTGTTGTGAAAGCACTTTCAGGACCATTCCAGCTGAGACCTTCTGCTTCCGCCTTAAGATCGCGGTTCTCAAAACTTGCCTGTCCGTTCTTCCATGTTGCAAGTTTTACCAAAGGCGCCCAGTTTATTTTCCTGCCCGGCGAAAATTCAAAGCCTGGCGTTAACAATGTTCCTGATATGTTTTTTACAGATAGTGTAGCTGAATCTTTGAAACCCATTGCGAAATCAAGTGATTTCCAATTGATATCAATGCCAGCCTTTAGACTGTATAACTTATCGGCTGTGAGACTTAATTCTCCGTCTGTAAATCCAGCATCAAATGAAGGGGTGGAGACCTTGATTTGTTTTTGATCAAACTGAAGGTCGCGCATTGCTAAATTCAATTCTTTGAACCTGAGCGGCAGGTTTTCATTGTTTTGGTAAACGATTGTTTTGCCGGATAAATCAAGCATTGCGTTCGCCATCATTGAATCGAACTGATTGATATAAACAACCGAATTATTGTTTAATTCAACCTGGCTGACTAAAATGCTATTGACGGTAGTTTTTTGAATATCTGTTTCTTCCTGTTGCAGCCCGGAAGCCATCACGGCATTATTTGATTCCGGTTTCTTTTTGGCAAGAATTGTTATCGATGCAGTATCAGACACCAATGAATGGATCGAAAACTTTGAAAAATCAGAACTTTGAAATTCCATTTTTAGATTCATCAGGGGTGCCTGGAAATCGATTTCTTTGTCCAGATCATCAAAATGAAATGTGGCATCCTTTAGCTGATTAATCCCATTATTGGATAAGGCCAGGGATTTGAATGAAGCTTCCAGGCCTTTCTTTTGAAAATGAAACTGATTAATAGAGGCACTTAAGTCAGTCCAGCTTAAATGTTCGGCCTGCGAACTAAAATCACGTAGATTGATTTGATGGGCATTCAGATTCAGTGTTGAATTTTTGGTTTTCATCCCGAAGCCTAACTTCCCGATTTCAAGTGTATCAATGATGAGAACCGGGAAACCATTTTTTTTGTTTTTTGAAGATGGACCTACCCCGAAATTTGTAGTCAGTTCATCAATAACAAGTTTCTTTATCTGCAGGATATTTGATTTTTGAAATATGTCCCAGTCAAGGATATCCCAGGACAGATTTTTACCAGAGATATTAGTACCGGTCGGGATTGAGAACATGAATGTTTCAACATAACTGTGCCTGGATGTGCCATTAAAATGAAAATTATCCAGCGCGAGATTGAATCCTGGTGATGATATCGAGGCCATTTGAATATTCATATCGGGGATTGCCCGCTTAATATCAACCAGCGAATCGCTTTTAAGCAATTTGTTAATCAGAATCACCCCGTTGATGGAATTAAAATCCGCATTGAAAATATTTTTATTCGACCTTAATCTCATGTTCCCTTCGATGATGCGGAAGCTGTCAACATTGATGAGTTCATCAAGCCCGTGCATTGCTTTATAAAAACTTTTGAAGGAAAACTTTCCACTACTGTCGCTGTCATTGTGTTTTTTCTCAGTTGTAAAAAGCCTGATAGTCGGCCGGTATATTGAGATTGCCGGTGCTTTGAGCTTTTTCATCATCAGCTCTTCAAGATCAATATCTCTGAACCGTAACTCAGGAGTAGTAAAAGTCATGTTGGAAGGCCTTGTGTTACCCGGTGCGTTTCCAAAACTTGCATTTATAAAGGTCAGATCATTGTTTCGAAGTCCGAATTTATCAACTGTTAACTGGTACAAACTATCCCGGGTCAGGAAAGTAAGATTATTAAGATTGAACATAACACTATCCACACTTAATGGCTTCGGGTGATTGCTTTGAGCCTGGAGATTATAAATCTTTATATCAGCCTGTTCAGTGGAATAGGAACTACTTGTCCTGTTTTTTTCAAAAATGGCAAAAGAGCCTTTGATAATATTAATATAACGCAGGTTCACTTTGTTGAACATCTGGTTAAGCGCACCCGAAATAGATCCGCTTGAATCCTTTTTACTGTTTTCTCCTTTCTGGAGAATCAATACCGGCCGGACACAGACCAGGCTATCAACCACAAATTCATCATTGGCCAGGTGCTCCTGAAGTCGTCTTGGACTGAATCTGAATTGATCTGCATACAGTGTAACGGTATCAGCTGTCTTCTTCCCCCTGATAATAAGTGTGCTGGAATCAATCTGTATATATTGATCCCTGGCAGAATAATGAAGCCTGGTAAAATTCAAATCCTGATTTCCACCAGGAAATTTCCATGACTGGTTTGTAACTGAAAGATCGATATCATCAGTATACATCAGGTCATTCGTCATCGAGTCTTTTTTTCTGAAATTGGATATTTTCAGATTGATATGGTCCGCTTTAAATGGTTCCGGGTGTTTAAAAGTAATATACTCAAATGAGGCATCTGTTAACCGGAGACTTCTGACCTGCAAACGTTGGGTCAGGTTGTTGATGATATCGGTGACGGTGGATGGATGAAAGTTATCATTTGCCCTGGGTTTATCAGTAAGGACACTGATACGAAAAAATGGTTCGCTGATAATAACATCGTTCACAACCAACTTGTCATTCAACATTACATCACGAAGTGACTCAATGGAGAGATGGACTTTTTTGGCTGAGATGAAATAATCTGCAGATGCCTGGACTGAATCAACCGCTGCTACAATAACATTATTGAGTGTAATCTTTTGGTCCCACAGCGATAAGTTTACCTTGGACGCGTTGAACGTGTATTTTCCCTGTGACTCTTTTTCTATAACTGTCCTTAATATTTCTTTGAATTTATATATAAAGATGAAATAGCTCGCTGTTATCAGCAAGACAATGCCCGTAAACACGAACAGTAGCAATTTCCATTTGCGTGGTTTTTTCAAAAAAAAGATAAGATTAAGGTTAGCACACAGCGATCCATGTTAAAGAACGCCGGATTAATTATATTAAATTTAAAACATATTTTGATTTCGTTTTAGCAATTCAGAATATTCGGTATTAAATACATAAATTTATTGCCCTAAGACCAATTGTACCAGCTTATGTCGAAACATTCCCGCCGCAGTTTTATCACAAATACGGGTAAGGCTGCTTTAGTTACCACATTTGCATCATTAACATATACAACAGCATCAGCTATGACAGCGAATAACATTTTTATTCACCATGTATTTTTTTACCTGAAGAATCCAGCCAGCACTGCCGATCGTGATAAACTGGTAGAAGGGTTGAGAAAATTATCAAAAGTTAAGACGATAAAAACTTTTCATATAGGCAAGCCTGCCGACACCCATCGGGATGTAATTGAAAGATCCTATTCCATTTCATGGATGCTTAATTTTAACAATGCAGCCGACCAGGAAAGCTATCAGACAGATCCAATTCACCTGAAGTTTATCGAAGACTATTCTTCACTCTGGCAAAAGGTGGTGGTGTATGACTCAGTAGATGTTTAAACGCGCTATTACTTAATATGTTCGCGAAAGTTGAGAAGCAGCTTCTTTATCTACAAACCAATGTAGTTCTCCCACTGGTTTAATAAGCTGCGCCGGAAAATGATCCGGATCGTAGTCGCCTTCCAGCACTTGTTTTAAAGCGGGTGCTTTGCTTTTGCCCGCTGTGAGAAAGGCAACTCTTGCTGAACGGTTTGCGAAAGGTGCTGTAAGCGTGATACGATACATATCCTGTGACTCAAGGAATAATGAAGTAACCCATTTTTCCTTTTCATGTACCACGGGAGTGCCGGGAAATAAAGAAAGCGTGTGTCCATCATCGCCCATCCCAAGCAGAAGAAGGTCCAGCTTATGACCGCCCGATCCGAAATATTTTTTAATAATTTTCTCGTATTCAGCAGCTGCTTCCGACGGATCGATATCTGTTCTCATGATATGAATCTGTTCCATGGGAACGTCGACTTTATCAAGAAGGGTATCAAAAGCCATCTTTGCATTGTTCCGGTCATCTTCGAGCGGTACCACCCTTTCATCTCCCCAGAAAATATGAATCTTCGACCAGTCGATCTCTTCCTTATAAGGATAGCTGCTTAAAAGTCCATGCAGTTTTTGTGGGGTTGACCCACCCGAAAGGGCTAAAGTAAACCGGTCCTGTTTTTCAAGGGTCTGTTTGATGCTGGAGCCGATCCAGACTGCGGCCTGTTTGCTCAGCTCATTGGAGTCTTTACAGATATGAAGTTTCATACACGGTTCAATTTTATGATTTAATCAGTCCTTGTGGGGTAGTGGCAGCGTGATCCAATTGTGCCCATCCCTGGCTATCAAAGCTTCTGCATCTTCCGGGCCCCAGGAACCAGGAGCATAATTGGGGAAATCAACGGGTGGCCGGGCTTCCCAGGCATCCAATATAGGCATGATGATTTTCCATGCGGCCTCAACCTGGTCTGCCCGCATAAAAAGCGTTGCATTTCCTTCCATTACATCAAGCAGTAATGTTTCGTATGCTTCGGGTTCATGGCCGTCATAAGCATCCTCATAACTGAAGATCATATCTACCGGGTTGAGCACCATAGCCTGGCCGGGACGTTTAGCCTGGAAACGGAGCCTTATGTCCATTTCGGGCTGAATACTTATTGTCAACCTGTTCGGTCTCCATGTTTGGGTTGCTTCGGGTGGAAAAGCAAAATTGGGAGCCGGGCGGAATTGGATAGTGATAATGGTTGTTTTTTGATGCATTCTCTTACCGGTCCTTACATAAAATGGTACATCCTGCCAACGCCAGTTGTCAATAAAAAACTTTACTGCGGCAAAAGTATCAGTCGGTGATTCGGGATCAACACCTTTCTCTTCGCGGTAAGCAGGCACCTCTTTTCCCTGCATCCAGCCATGGGAGTACTGCCCACGCACAACAAACTTGTGAACTTCATCTGGCCCGATTGGCCGGATTGCATTTAAAACATCGACTTTTTTGTTTCTGATTTCATTCGCATCGAAAGAAACGGGTGCCTCCATTCCGATCATACAGACCAATTGGAGAATATGATTCTGTATCATATCACGAAGCGCCCCTGAATGTTCATAATAGCCACCGCGGCCCTCGAGGCCCACAGTTTCAGCTGCGGTTATCTGGACATGGTCAATATAGTTACGATTCCAGATTGGCTCGAATAAGGCATTTGCAAAACGCATTGCCAATATATTCTGAACCGTTTCTTTTCCGAGATAATGATCTATACGATAAATCTGTTCTTCTGAAAACATCGAAGAAAGCAACTGGTTTAATTTATGTGCGCTTTGAAGATCGTTGCCAAATGGTTTTTCCACTACTATTCTTGTGCATTTTGTATCTGCGCAAATGTTTAGAGGTCCAAGTTTACTGGCGATCTCAGGAACCAGCTGGGGAGCAACTGCCATGTAAAAAACCACATTGGGATGTTCGCCATATTCTTTTTCCTTTTCTTTTACAACCTCTGCAATCTTTATATATTCTTCCTCATTTTCAGCATCCATTTGCAGATAGCTGATATGTTGAGAAAAATCTTTCCACTTCCCGTTTTGTTCATCCTTACGACGGCTGAACTGATTGATTCCTTCCAGAAGGTGACTGCGGTATTTTTCGTTTGAATATTCGGTTCTTCCGATTCCTACTATCCCGAATTTCTCGGGCATCCATTCGTCTATAAATAAATTATAAAGCGCAGGTGATAATTTGCGAAAATTCAGATCACCGCTTCCTCCGAAAATAAAAAGGAGAGATGCCGGTGGTCTTTTGTGGTTCTGTATCATAAAGAATATCTACAATTGAAAAATAAATTTCTGGTACGATTTATTTTGTAAAACGGTTAGCGTTTTGCAATGATCAGGGTAAATGTTCAAACTTTCCGACTGTCCATTCGGTATGATAATAAGTGCCGGTGCCATCGTTTCTTTCATAAGTATGTGCTCCAAAAAAATCACGTTGGGCCTGGACCAGGTTTATAGGTAGTCGGGCGCTGCGATATGCATCAAAATATGCAATGGAATTCAACATCCCTCCGGCAGGATAACCAGCCTGAATAACCAATGAAGCTACTGTGCGGGCATCAGCTTCTTTGCTGAGTATCCATCGGGCGATAGCTCCGTCCTGCAAAAGATTGGAAAGTTTTGGATCCTGTGCATAAGCTTTGGCAAACAGATCGAGTAGGGCTGAACGGATAATACAACCCCCGCGCCATACTTTGATAACTTCCGGTAGTGGAATATCCATCGCAAGTTCTGTAGAAGCTTTTTGCAACATAGCCATCCCCTGTGCATAGCTGATTAATATAGCAAAAGCCAAGGCGTTTTTCACCTCCTGGATAAATACTTCTTTTGGCAGCGGAATTGTTTTAACAGCTGATGGATAAAGTGCAGCTGCCTTCAGTCTTTCATCACGCAGGGAACTGATGTTACGCATAGCCACCGCCATGTCTATTACAGGAATTGGAACTCCTATATCGAGGGCATCCTGTGAAGTCCATTTGCCTGTGCCTTTTGCCCCGGCCTTGTCAAGGATCTGGTCTATCAGGTAACCATCAGTAACATCATCTTTTTGTTTGAAAATAGAAGCTGTGATCTCTATGAGAAAAGATTCCAGTTCACCCTCGTTCCAGCTTTTGAAAATTTCATGCAGTTCATCGTTTGAGAGCTCCAGTCCGCGATGAAGCACATCATATGCTTCACTGATCAGCTCCATAATCGCATATTCGATACCGTTATGCACCATCTTTACATAGTGGCCTGCCGCACCTTTGCCGAGATAAGCCACGCAAGGTACTCCGTTAACCCTGGCGGCAACTGCTTCAAGAACCGGCTTTACTGCATGCCATGCAATCTCGTTACCACCCGGCATGATGCTTGGGCCTGTACGTGCTCCCTGTTCGCCCCCTGAAACACCCATGCCCATAAAATGGATACCTGTTTCATGCAAGGCGTTTACACGTCGAAGCGTATCAGTGTAATGAGAATTTCCACCGTCGATGATAATATCTCCTGGCTCTACCAATGGTTTGAGCGAAGCGATTACATCATCAACAGGTTTGCCGGCAGGAACCAGCATCATCAGTTTTCTTGGTTTTGCGAGGCTGGATACCATCTCCTCAAGGCTGTTAACACCTTTTACTGTTGTGCCAGGAGTTGCTGAAGATTCCAGTAACGCGGTTTTTTTTATGTCCTTATCATACCCGATTGCCTTGAATCCATGGTCCGCAAGATTGTAAAGAAAGTTCTGGCCCATTACACCGAGACCGATCATTCCGAAGTCGAATTGTTGATTTGTCATGTTTAAGCTTGTCTAAGAAGGCGTAAAAGTAGGTAATTTGTATTTTCACTTGTTGCATTTTCTGGTATGAAACTTTCCTGGTGAGCAGTGCTGTGAATGAATAAATCATTTCTTTGTAATAATTAGTTAGTATGGCTCCATCAAGACAGGCTGCGATGGGTTTTATCTTCGTAACCATTCTCATCGACGTTATAGGATTAGGCATTATTATTCCGGTTGTACCAAAACTGATCATGAATCTGACCGGGGAAAACAACAGCGTTGCTTCTGAATATGGCGGCTGGCTGACCTTTGCTTATGCCATCATGCAATTTCTTTTTGCGCCTGTGCTTGGTAACCTGAGTGACAAATATGGCAGAAGACCTGTGTTGTTATTTTCATTATTGGGTTTTGGCATAGACTATATTTTCGTGGCCTTTGCCCCTACTATCTGGTGGCTGTTTGTTGGAAGAATCATTGCCGGAATAACGGGAGCAAGCTTCACAACTGCCACAGCATATATTGCAGACATAAGCCCCCCGGAAAAAAGAGCACAGAATTTTGGAATGGTTGGTGCTGCTTTCGGGCTTGGCTTTATAATTGGTCCTGTTTTGGGTGGCTTACTTGGCAGCATCGGAACCCGTGCACCTTTTCTTACAGCTGCGGGCCTAAGCCTGTTGAATGCCGCATATGGATATTTTGTGCTGCCCGAATCATTGCCCCTGAAAAACCGGCGCAGGTTTGAATGGCGCAGGGCAAATCCTATGGGTTCATTGATTCATTTAAGAAGATATCCGAAGATTTCAGGTCTTATCTTTTCGCTTGTGCTGGTATATATCGCAGTTCACGCAGTTCAAAGCACCTGGACTTTTTATACAATCGAAAAATTTAATTGGGATGAGAAAACCATTGGTTATTCTCTTGGCGTGATTGGTTTGCTTATCTTCCTGGTTCAGGGATTGCTGATCAGGAAAGTGATCCCCATAATCGGAAACGAGAGAAGCGTTTATATAGGTTTATTGTTGTATAGTATCGGTCTTGTTTTATTCGGTCTTGCCAACCAGGGATGGATGATGTTTGCCTTTAGTGTGGTTTATTGTTTGGGAGGTATTTGCGGCCCGGCATTACAGGGTATCATCAGTAACCAGGTGCCCGCTAATGAACAAGGCGAGCTGCAGGGTGGACTTACCAGTCTCATGAGTGTAACATCTATCATCGGACCACCTTTGATGACAACTTTGTTTGCATGGTTCACTCGTCCTGAGGGAAGTATTAGTCTACCCGGAGCACCTTTCCTGGCGGGGTCAATGCTTACACTTATAAGCACGGTACTTGCTTACAGGTCCTTTAAAAAATCAGGTTAATTTTTATTAATTCAGTTGAAATCAGTATTTAATTCCAGTTTATTGAAGTATATTTGCGGACTCAATTTGAGATTCACAGTTTTAAGGTTAGTTCACGATCATTTCCCCGTTTTACGCTGGTAGCTCGTAATCATCTTTACTCCCCTGTATTTTTTCAGATTGGAATTTAATCATTTTAATCAGTTAATGTAGTATGAACATTTATGTTTCAAACCTTAGCTTTAACGTCATTGATGAAGACGTTGAAAGCTATTTCGCAGACTACGGAGAAGTTAGTTCTGCAACAGTTATTAAAGACAAATTTACTGGCAAGTCACGTGGATTTGCATTTGTAGAAATGCCTAATGAAGAAGCTGCTAACAAAGCTATTCAGGAACTGGACGGAGCTGTTGTTGATGGAAGGACCATCAGTGTAGCAGTAGCGCGCCCACGTGAAGAAAAAACAGGCAACAGACCCTTTGCACGCAAAGGAAGTTTCAGCCGTTAATTTTCAATCGATCACTGTTCGATACTTTAAGAGCCTTCGTGGCTCTTTTTTTTGCGCCTTCCTGAGGCGGTTCGGTCATAGCGCTACTGTTACACTATTGTTACATTGCTTCTTTTGCATGTTCATGGCGTTCACTCGGTTCTTCACTTCGCTGGATGGGCCTTTCGGTTAGTTTGATTTGCCACTGTGATTCCTGCTTAGTTTGTGTCTTTATGCCGGTGGCTGCTGTTGTCTCCGGTCATCTTTTTGTGCCTTGATCGGCTTTGTTAGGTATGCTTCCAGCGGTAGTTGCTGCCCCGCCCTGATCGGCTTTAGTAACTCCGCCCAGGAATCGAATGTGGCAAATCAACCCAACCTCAGGCCCATCCTGCACGTTCTAACCTCGATCACTTGGGGGATATGCGACCAGCAAAACAAAATTCAACATTCATTTATCGCAGTTACCAGCATTGCAGTCTCTGCATTCCATTATCAGCACAGTTATCGGCGTTGCTTTTATCGGTATTGCATTTATCGCTTTGGCAATGGTCGCAATGGCAATTATCCGAATAGGCTTCTCTGAATTACGATTCTCTGAATTACACCTGTCGAATTATAATTCAACAATTTAGAGGTAGACATTCAGCTGTCGACATTTCTGTTTTCTCTTTTCTTTATCTGTATTGAACCACACCGCCTTCAATTCCCCGGCAACCTGATAACTGGAGCTTACCAATGATACGAGCAGATAATATAGAATGGCTGATCATCTGATTGCAACGTTAAAGGGTTTCAAGGTTGCAAACCGCGCTGGTTGCAGTTTCACCGGTTGCAGTTTTACCGCTATAGTTGAAGGTGAGCGCTGCAGACAAATGCAGATCCTGAACTTTAGCCCATTGATTTATTTATTCTGATCAAAGTGATTGGCGCTACGGATGATGCTTTGATGATACCGGCAATGAAGCCAACTAGAAAACCAGCAATGGAGGAATAGTAAGAAATGTTATGACTGGTCGCCTATTCCCCAAATGGATGAGAGAGTTGGGAGTGGGATGGTGCCTTTGAGCGGCCTTCGTCCTCCCTTTCTTACGCGAGAGTTACTACATCCCGCACGTGCGGGACCAACTGCAACTACCACTGGAAGCATACCTCACAAAGCTAAGCATGGCACAAAAAGCTGACCGGAGACAATAGTAGCCACCGGCATAAAGAATGAAACTAAGCACGGGACACAGACGCGAAAAGGCACCATCACGCTCCCAACGGAGCGAAGGAATGAAACAGAACTGTTGCATAATAATGCTGCTATCGTTACAAATCAATCCCGAAAAACGAAATACTCAAAATTCCCGAAACCACAATGCGGAAAAAAACCATTCAAATGGCTTTTTAAACGGCAGCCAGGGCAAAGTATGAGGATAGATTCGTATAAGTTTTTGAGCGTTTATTAGGAAGGGCTTTGACCACCGGTTTCTACCGGCTATCAAAGCTTTTTTCATGCCCTGAATGGTTGATTTTCGGGTTGGAAAAGCCTGGAGTTGAGATACTAAGAAGAAGGTTGGTATGAGGCGGCTAAAGGTTCGGAATGAGGGGGCTCAATAAAGGAGGGCTTAATTAAAGGAGGGCTTAATAAAGAAGGCGTAATAAATTTGTAAAATTGCAGGTGGTCGCGTTCAGGGACTTAGTGTTACGGAAATAAGAAATATCTTTACAAAACGAAAAAACAATAGATGAGTGAGACTATCAATGCCGTTCCGTTAACTGCCAAAGATTTTACAACTGACCAGGAAGTACGCTGGTGCCCGGGTTGTGGTGATTATTCGATCCTGGCCCAGGTTCAGAAAGTAATGCCGACTATCGGTGTTCCAAAAGAAAATATAGTTATCGTTTCAGGAATTGGATGTAGCTCGCGTTTCCCTTACTACATGAATACCTACGGTATGCACTCGATCCATGGTCGTGCTACCGCTATTGCTTCAGGTCTGAAAGCCACCAGGCCGGAATTAAGCGTCTGGATCGTAACAGGTGACGGAGACAGCCTGAGTATTGGGGGAAATCATACTATTCATCTTCTGCGCCGCAATTTCGACGTAAATATCCTGCTATTCAACAACCAGATATACGGACTCACAAAAGGTCAATATTCTCCGACTTCGGAGAAGAGTAAAGTTACCAAATCGACTCCCTACGGTAGTCTGGATCATCCCTTCAATCCCCTTGCGCTTGCAATGGGGGCCGATGCCACATTTATTGCCCGAAGCATGGACAGGGACCCAAAACATTTGCAGGATATGCTGAAAAGAAGTCATGCCCATCACGGCGCATCTTTCCTTGAAATCTACCAGAACTGCAATATTTTCAATGACGGTGCTTTTGAGATCTTCACCGAAAAAAGTACGAAACCGCAGGAGGGTCTGTTTATGGACCAGGGCCGCCCACTGATTTTTGGAGCCAGCCAGAACAAAGGAATCAAACTCGACGGATTTAAACCGGTAGTTGTGGATCTGAACGAAGGCTATAGCGCCGATGACCTCTGGGTTCATGACGAAAAGGATTTTTACAAAGCCCAGATCCTCGTGAGAATGTTTGATGATCCCAGGATTGAAGGCCATCTGCCACGTCCTTTTGGCGTTTTCTACAAAGTTGACAGGGCTTGTTATGAAGATACTCTAAACCTTCAGATTGAAGATGTTATCGCTTCAAAAGGTAAAGCCGACCTGGACAAACTACTCCGGGGTAGAGAGACCTGGGAAATTCTTGCCTAAAATTCTTGCCTAAAATTCCTACGTAAAATTCTTTCCTGGATTTGTTCCGTAACGCATTGATTATCAATCTTCTTTTTGAGGGAGACCGGCATGTTGACAAACTGATCCAAATACATACAATATATCCGTCAGTAATGGGGTTATAGATCTAACCTGTATCCTATGAACTAACCTGTATCCTATGAAGAAATTCTCCATTGCACTGACTTTGTCAGGCGCCGGCTTCCTGAATAGCCTGAACGCCCAAACAATCGCTTCAACGTCGAAATCTTCCCGAAACAACACCTCGAATGCAGCCCGATCATCAACATTATATGTAGCTGCGCCTTCAACAATGATTAAGGGGGATATTGCCGGATTGGATAAACGAGGAAAAGCAAGGGTGGCAATATTACCGTTGCTGAGAGCTGTTTTTAATACCCGCTGGAAAGACCAGGAAGTGTTACTCACGGTCGATGCCGGCTGGCGAAACGACTCTCTGTCTATAGAATATAAATACTACAAAGGAACCAACCTCCTTGCCCTGAACGAAAATATGCTTATTGAGAAAATCTATTTTACAGTTAAACCTGAAGAGATCGATGCGATCGATACAGAGAATGATGAATTCCAGTTTTTATATTTGCGAAACAAAAAGAAAAGGTTGAATGTGCATCACCTGGTAAGCCGCCCATCGGATGGCGTAAACGAAGAAACCTGGCGTTCATCACTGGGCTTCCCCGTGCGTACAGAAAATCTGCCAATAATTATCCGGCTACTCAAAGATCTGCGCATAGGAAACCAGCAATAATATCATGGCAACAAAAAATTGGTGCAAAAGATATCTGCAATTTATTCATCTGCATTGTTAGCAGCTCAAATGACCCCTCTACATGAAGTTGCAATTTATTCATCTGCATTGTTAGCGGCTCCCAATGACCCTTCTACCTGAAACCAGGAAACAAGGCAACAATCTCTCTAACGCTAACAGATCCACGAAAAAAAATGCCAGCGATGGAAATCGCCGGCCTGTGCTTACCTCTGAAACCACAAAAAGAAAGAAGTTGGGAGGGTATCAATAGTAACTTTGAATGAAGGGTTTTTCGGATGTTATATGTTCAGTTAATTAATCTTTATCACAGAGCCAACAGTACCCAGCATAGTAATATCAGCATACAAAACCTGACCAATTGTCTTGAGGTAGTGAATGGAATTACTGCTCAGCACATGCTTAAAGCAATAAGATTAAATCAAACGAAAATTTGCAGGCACAAACGAAAATAGGGGTACAAACATCAGGACTTCAAGGGGTGCGGAGATCGTTAACAGAGACACCAAAATTTTGAAGATAACCACTTCAAAAAAATCAGGATCTAAATCAAATTGATAGAAAATAGAAATTGGATGTTTGGGATAATAGAGAGATTGGATTAAGCCGGGCTGTAGACACGCAGTCAGGAAAGCGTCGTGCTGCATGAGCCGCGGTAAAAGTAAAGACTAGTTTCTAGAATATCAATAATTTTTTGAAAAATCTTTAATAACCAGTCTTTTTCAACAGTTATTTAATGCAAGTCAAGAGGTTGATAAGGCCTGTTAATCCGACTAGGAAAGGCTTGAAAGCTCTTTTTCTGCCGCTTTAAAAATCTTTTCTTTTTTATAATCATACCACCATTTCGGGGCAGTTTTTTTCATAAGCGTGTCTATATGACGCATACCTATCAGGTTCCAGGCTCCATGCAACTTACCTCCGATAGACGATTGCATGGCACGAAGGCTCATGGCGAATCCGCTGTCGAGGTATTCCATGTGGTGCCAGTATCCGGCAGGCATAAACAGCGTATCACCGTGATCCAGCACCACTTCGTAACCATTAGCATGTTTTAATGCTGGAAATTGTTTGTAGTCAGGTTTTCCGTTATGCTGATAATAATTGGAGAAATCAGCCATGCTCATCACCTCGAAAGGCTTGCGATAGAGTTTATGTTGTTCTTCATAAGGGAAAAGCAACACTTTTTTACGTCCCGCAAACTGGGTATGAAATATATGAGAAAGATCCATATCAAAATGCATATGGGTAATGCTGGTTTCGCCGCCCACAAAAAGCATAGGGTATTTTTTGATAAAACCCTTCATGTAATCATCGGGCCACGAAAAATCCTGGGTTAACTGTGGCGCATGGTCAAAAATATTAAAAAGAAAAATCCTCCATCCCGCTGGTCCCTGGCTGATCATGTCAATGTACTCACCAAAGGTCTTATAATCATCTGCAGCGTTCACTGTAGTATAAGCGTCACTTTTGACGTTATTATACAATGCAACATTTTTATCGCCAACGATTGATTTGAAGTAGTCCCAATTCCATTTTTCATATGCAGGCCATGACTTCGCCATATCTTTGATAACAAGGGGTTTCATCGGCTTATAGTAACGCTGCTGAAATTCACCCGCACTTATATTATTTACTGTATCAACAGGTTGTAACTGCATAGCTCCGTTTTGGGCAAATTTAATATTAAATTCATCTTTCGGATAACTGAGAGCGCGATAAAAAGTTCATTTTGACATATCTTTTAGAATAGGCATAATCTTTTTGTCTTTGTTCTTACAACAATCTATACCATAATCATGCTATTACCGCTTCATCCTCAGAATCCCCAGCCCAGAAATATAAAGACAATTGTAGAGACTCTGCGAAAAGGAGGGGTTATTGTTTATCCCACAGATACAATTTATGGCCTGGGCTGTGATATTTTTCATCCGGAAGCTATCGAAAGAATCTGCAGAATCAAAAACGTTGATCCCCAAAAGGCACAGCTTTCCTTCGTATGTTATGATCTCAGCGATATGAGTCAGTATACCCGCAGCCTGTCAACCCCATTATACCGCTTAATCAAAAGCCATCTCCCCGGACCTTACACATTTATCCTGCCGGCAAGCAAAGAAGTTCCAAAACTGCTAAAAAGCAAGAAAAACACGGTTGGTTTACGGATTCCCGACAACCTGGTTGCCTTATCGATAGTAAAGGAGCTGGGTCACCCTATTCTTAGCGCCACCTTGCCCGGGGAGATGGTAGAAGAATATACTGATCCTGAGCTGATTCACGCTAATTTTCATAAACTGGTAGATATAGTTGTAGATGGTGGTATTGGGGGCACAGTACCTTCAACTATAATCGATTGTACAGGTGACGAACCGGTAGTTACCCGCTTAGGGCTAGGGGAATGGCCAACAGATTAATATCTTTACAAAATGGGCAATATGCAACCGGAGTACAGTAAATTTTTTTCAGATGGGTTTATGTTAGAAACTTCAAGAGTTATTCTGCGGCCGATGATACCGGGAGATTATGATGCGCTTGAGCCGCTGACACATGATGCCGATATCTGGACCTGGTTCAAACAGGACCTTAGCCAGCAAGGGGAATTGAAAAGGTGGATGGATGAAGCACTGGCCGGACGAATAGCAGAAACCCGGATGCCGCTGGTGATTCTTGACCAGGACACAAAGCAAATTTGTGGCTGTACGAGCTTTGGGAACATTTCCTTTGAAGACAAACGTATTGAGATTGGCTGGACCTGGCTGGGCACAGAATTCATCGGTACGGGAATTAACAGGCAGGCAAAATTTGCCTTATTGAGTTATGCCTTTGAAACAATGAAAATGGAAAGAGTCGAAATAAAAACCGATGCTTCGAATGAAAGATCAAAAGCTGCTATTCTCAAGGTCGGACTGATCCCCGAGGGCATTCTACGTAGCCATATGCAAATGCATTCGAACCGAAGGCGTGATACCATGTATTTTGGATTGCTGCGCGATGAATGGACTGAAAGAAAACAAAGTTTTTTCAGCGATATGCTTTATTAAACAACTATATCGTCTAAAACAGGATCCCGCCTGGAGGGCGGGATCTGTCAACACCACAATAAACACCAATCATCAAACTATCTATAGAATCAATTAACCGTTTTTGATTAAATCGAATTTGCGGAATTGTTTTGAATTAATTCCTTCGAACGGGTTAATTCAAGCCTTCATTTATCAACTCATTTATCAACTCATTAATCATCCTTCATTGATCGAACCTTCAATGATCAACTCATTAATCATCCTTCATTAATCATCCTTCATTGATCGAACCTTCAATGATTAACTCATTAATCATCCTACTTTAATCAAATCTTCTTTGTTTATTTCGGTAGTCGTAACCATAACGTCCGTACTTACGATTGTCATGACGCTGATATCTTTTTTCACGATAGCTATACCGGCGTTCATTTCGGCCAAAATGCTTATCACGACGGTACTGGTGTTTTTCTCGGGCAAGACGATGACGGTCATGTTTCGATATTTTGCCCCGGCTATTGCCATAGTTTTTACTTATTCCGTCACGTTGATATTGCCTTTTTTCCCTGACTGATTGCGCGTCTGCACTGGTCACTGCCAGCGTGATCAGAATTGTGAGTGCGATAATGATTTTACTTTTCATGGTTGCTATTTTAATTGTTACTTATATATGAGAAGAGTGATTAAACCAAGGGTTTAACCGCTAACAAAACATTAACGGCCGATTAGTTGCCGGTTAGCTTTAATAGCTTACCAGCACAACTATGCAAGAGTTTTTGGTCGCTTCTTCGCACCGTTGGGAGCAGGATGGTGCCTTTTTGCGGCTGTGTCCCGTGGTTAATACCTTTGCTCATGTCCCGCACGTGCGGGATTGTCTCCGATCGGCTTTTTTGCCCTGATCGGCTTCAGTAACGCTGACCACGGTACGACATGCTGGTTTGCTTTCTTTGTTTACCAGCATTATTATGCAACAGTTTTTGGTCGCTTCTTCGCTCCGTTGGGAGCAGGATTGTGCCTTTTTGCGGCTGTGTCCCGTGGTTAATACCTTTGCTCATGCCATGAGTGGTTCTTGTCTCCGATCGGCTTTTTTTGCCTTGATCAGCTTTGTTAGGGTT
>NZ_DATHKG010000008.1:0-16174 GCF_035489435.1 Flavitalea sp. | reverse complement strand
ATCAGAATTGATGTTTGCTGCCTCGGTAGCCTGCTGAACGGTCATTCCAAACTCAACCATATTCAGGAAAAATTGCAAAAGATTTTGGTCCTGTGTGTCGCCTCCCTGAACAGCAAAAGAAACAAATGGTTTGCCATCTTTCAGGGCAAGTGAGGGGGTGAGGGTCACCCGTGGCCTTTTTCCAGGGGTAATTACATTGAATGGGCTAACAATAGAATCAAGTACAAAACTCTGAAGACGCTGACTCATACCAACACCGGTTTTGCCGGCAATACAAGCGGGGATCCAACCGCCACTTGGAGTAATAGAAACTACCCATCCCTCTTTGTCTGCAGCTTCAACTGAAGTAGTGCCGCGCCAAAGCCTGTCCTGGTATAAACTATCATTTATATAATTTGCATCAATGCCGGGTACTCCTATATTAGCATCCTGTGTATTGAAATCATTAAACGCAAGTAGTTCTGCAATTCTATTGTCAGAGGTTCCCGTTGGGAAATTGTAACTGATTGAATCATGTTTTGGTGTTGCGCTACCAGGGTTTTTATCAACTGTAGTATCGGCAAGGGTTAAACGCTTTTTAAGGAGAGCAGTGTAGGGATTTGTCTTTCCTTCGAAAGGATAGGGATCCCCCGGTGCAGCATATGCATCGTTTTTGGCTTCATTAATCAGTTTCACTCTCTCCTTTGCATATTCTTTACTGAGCAGTCCCTTGATAGGGGTTCTCGGAGCAAACCTGGGGTCTCCATAATAAAAGTCCCTGTCTGCGAATGCGAGGTTCATCGCCTGGTAAACCGTATGTATATATTTGCTGGAATTATAACCCATTTTTTTCAGATCGAAGTTTTCCAGCAGGTTCAGACTTTGTAAGAGTGCCGGTCCCTGGGTCCATTCCTGGAGCTTATAAACTTCGATTCCTTTATAATTAACATGTAGTGGTTCTTCTTCTATTGGCTTCCATTTTGCAAGATCCTCCATAGTTATCAATCCGCCCTGCTCCTGGCAACCCCTTACAAATTCCTTTGCAATGTCACCTTTGTAAAACCGATCGTATGCAGCCATAATTGCCTCCTTGCGTGACTTTTTGTTTTTCAGTGACTGCTGTTCAGCTTCAATCAATTTTGTAAGCGTTTCCAACAAGTCTTTCTGAACAAAAATTTCGCCTGCCTCCGGTGCTTCGCTTTTTTCACCGGGATGGGTCAGAAAAACAGCTTTGCTATAAGGCCATTCCTTGATTCTCGCTTTATTACTTTCAATGCTTCTTGCAGTGGAAGCTTCAATCGGGTAACCCGCGGCCATTTCCATGGCAGGTGCCAGCACTTCTTTCAGACTCATGGAACCGTATTCTGATAACATATGACAGATTCCACCAACAGTACCCGGGGTAACTGCTGAGAGTGGTCCGTACTCCGGTGGGAAATTGTATCCCTTGTCTTTAAAAAACTTTACAGTAGCTCCGGTCGGTGCCACACCCAACGCATTTATAGCAATTACTTTTTTTGTTTTAGGGTTATAAATAAGGGCCTGTGTTTCGCCGCCCCAGCTCAATACATCCCACATGGTGCAGGTCGCAGCGAGCATGGCACAAGCCGCATCAACTGCATTACCTCCTTTTTGAAAGATCATGGCACCTGCTGTTGCAGCCATCGGTTTGCCGGTAATGGCCATCCAGTTTTTACCATGCAATGGAGGTTTTTGAGTTTGTTGTGCGCTGACCGAAACTGATATAAAAAAAGTGGCGATAATTGCGAGATTTCGATTCATGTATTTAAGGTAATTATTAATACAAGTTAGGTAAAAGGGAGTTATGAATGATGAGTTATGAGTTACGAGTGGAATGAATTAGGATTTATAAAATATGAATATGGGAATAAAATAAGAATATGGGAATTGTCACAAAACATAAAATACCTATTTAATATTTCTTAAATAAACATTTTTAGCTGTATACTACTACTGGTTTAGGAGAATACTATTAGCATTCAATTTGGACTAAACATCCTGCGTTTATAGCGACGAATGGAAACAATTTAACTGCCACGTCATACGAATATTCTTGCCAGCAGTATTTTTGGCCCGGATTTTTTCTGCCCGAAACCAGTATTGATTTCATTTGCAAAAAATCAATTACGAATCTATCAATCTTTATGAAAACCATCAAGCTCCTTCTCATCGCAGGCCTGCTATCAATTCAGTTTACACAGGCGCAAAACAAAGCCTTAAATTTTAATGGAACATCTACCTATGTTACAACTACTACTTTCCTGGTACCAAGTGTTGGAAACTTTACTGCTGAACTATGGGTTTATGCGACCGCTGGCGGACTCAGGCATTTCATTTCACAAGGGCAAGGCGGCACGGCATTTTTTGTAGGTATGAGTGCTACAAGTAATATCTGGCTTGGAGACTCATGGGTTACATCTATCCCTATGCCATTAAATGTCTGGACTCACCTCGCGGTTGTCAGGAACGGAACCAATGGTACCTTGTATGTAAATGGTGTGCAAAGAGAAACAAAAGCAAACTATACGATTGGTTCAGGTGGAACCGAATTCAGAATTGGAAAACAGTTCGGAGCAATCAACGAATTCACAAGTGGTAATCTCGACGCGGTACGAATCTGGAATACGGCAAGGTCTGCTTCACAGATAAAAGATGGGATGTATGGAACAATTCCTGTATCATCAACAGGACTGGTTGCCTATTATAAAATGGATGAAGGCTCCGGAACAGTCGTATCCAATAATAGTACAAGTTTAGACGCAGCCGCTTCATCCAATGGCACATTGATCAGCGGGACCGGCTGGCTTGACAATTCGCCTGTGCGGGGTAACGAAAACGGTTTGCATTTCGACGGGGTCGACGACTATGTTCAGATCCCGAGAAACTCAAACTATGATTTTAATTCAGGAACTATTGAGTGTTGGTTAAGAACCGAAAACCTGGTTGGAAATGCCTGTATTCTTGGTAATCGCTCAGACGCAACATCACGCTATAGCTTTCACATAGCAGCCGGCTCTATTGGTATGTACAAGACCGGGGAGTATCAGGCAATTGCATATACATTCACCCCGGGTCAATGGTACCACCTGGCATTTGTCTGTAGTGCTGTTGAAACAAGAATCTATGTAAATGGAGTTTCAATTGGTACAACCGGTAACGTGATCAGTGCAGATGCTAACCTGGATTTTCAGCTTGGTGTAGCACATACAAGCCCGATTTTTGAACCATTTTCCGGCTCAATGGATGAGGTGAGGATCTGGAACGTTACTAAAACGCAAGCTCAAATTGCTGCTGGTATGAATTTATCATTAACGGGTGCTGAGCCAAACCTTGTTGGTTTGTTTGCAATGGACCAGGGAAATATTGCTCAAAATAATGTTGGTTTATTAACCCTGATTGATAAAACGAATATCAACAATCATGGAACCCTGCAAAATTTTAATTTAACCGGGAACAGTTCAAATTATATTGCTCACTCAACTGCTGTTTCAAACCCGGCGCCAGTTATAAATAGTTTCAGTCCTGCGACAGGTCCATATAACACCGCAATAACTATCAGCGGAAATAACTTCAATACAACACCGGCAAACAACATAGTTTATTTTGGTGGCTCAAGAGCTATTGTTACAGCAGCCTCAACAACAAGTTTAACAGTTAATGTTCCGGTTTCTGCGACAAACCATCCAATTTCAGTAGTTAACACAGCCAACAATCTTGCGGGCTATTCAAATGCAACATTTGTTCCAACCTTTGCGGGAAGCAATACCGTGAGCTTTGCGCCAGCAGTTAACTTCAATGCCGGTAATCAACCTACAGGTGTGAGTTTCGGCGATATTGACGGAGACAATAAACTTGACATGATAGTTGCAAACCAGGCTTCGAATACAATCTCTGTATTTAAGAATGCTTCAACCGGTTCTATTTCTACAGCTTCCTATCCGGCGAAAGTAGATTTTGCAGTTGGCGGCTCACCACAGAATGTAATTTTCCAGGATGTGGACGGAGATGGTAAACCAGAGATAGTTGTGATGTGCTGGGGTGGGGGCGCCGTGCACATTCTGAGAAACACATCAACTCCCGGTGTTATCAACAGCTCATCTTTTGCTCCATCAGCAACTGTGAGTACTGGTTTAAACTCAAGGACTCTTAAGGTAGCTGATCTCAATGGAGACGGTAAACCCGAAATCATCACTTCAAACTACGTTCAACCTGGATCTATCTCTTTAATTCAAAACAATTCAACACCAGGTACATTATCATTTTCATCAGCGGTTAATCTTACTGCCGGCCTTAATTTCGGCGATGTTGCTATAGCTGATATGGACGGAGATAATAAACCAGAGATCATAGGTGCAAACCTTGCAAGTAACAATATGACTATCTTTCATAATACTCATTCCGGGGGCAACATTGCAACTACATCTTTTGCGAGTCAGCAGGATTTTGCAACCGGTCTATATCCATGGGGAATATCCATTGGCGATATTGATGGAGATAATAAACCTGACGTTGTTATTCCAAATTCGGGTAGCAGCCGCATTTCGGTTTTTCGAAACAATTTTACTCAGGGTGTTTTGAATTCATCTTCTTTAAACACTGTCGTGAATTTTACAACAGGCTTGTCTCCTTATAGCGTAGCAATGGCAGATATCAATGGTGATGGTAAACTGGACATAGTAACTCCAAATACAAACGGAACTTCAGTCTCGGTTTTATTGAATACTGCGACACCCGGAGTTATTAACAGTTCTTCGCTGACAGCACGCACCGACATCGTTACCGGTCTCACATCAAACTATATCAGTGTTGCAGATATAGAAGGTGATGGCAAACCGGATATAATTGTTCCAAATACTGTGTCGGGTCAAACAACTGTGTCTATATTGCCCAATACAATTCAACCCATGATATTGCCTGTTTCTATAACTGAATTCAATGCTGTCAAAACAAAGTCCTCAGTTATCCTGAAGTGGAACACATTATCGGAAAACAATTCGGCCCATTTTGAAATAGAGAAAAGCATAAACGGTTCAGACTTCAGCTCTATTGGCAGGGTTAAGGCCGCAGGAACTTCTATCACTAAACTCAGGTATGAAATGGCTGATCAGAATCCTGTGGGCGGTTACAATTATTACCGCTTGAAATCTGTTGACAGGGATGGTAAAATTACCAGGAGTGAATCTCTCATAGTTAAATGGGAAGAGACTGTTTCTCTAAGTGTAAGCCTTTATCCTCAGCCCATGCACAATACATTAAGAGTGAACTTCAATGGATTGAAGATTAGTAAAGGCAGATTTGAAATCTTTGATGTAAATGGTAAGCTTGTAAAATCATATTTAATTAATAACTCATCTTCCACGGGTCTGGATGTTGATCGTAAAGGGATGATAACAGGTCTTTACTTTTATCGGTTAACAGGAGAAAATAAGGACCCTCTTGCAACCGGGAGAATTATTGTTGATTAACGGATCATTAACATCACCTGAAAACTTCAGTATCGATTAATAAAATCCGGCGCTTCAATAACATGAAAGGGAGAATCATTATCACAATGGTTCTCCCTTTTTTATTGGGAACGAAAATTGATGGTATTAGAAACATCCAAAAAATAACATCATGAGCCAGGCTTTTGTTAAGGAAAATGATGATCAGTGGCTACACGATTTGCCACCAACGCTAAACGCCCTCCTGGTTTACCTCACAAGGGAAAATAATGGAATTCCTGTATATCAGAAAAATGTTATTTCAGATGAAAATGGAAGGGTTTTGCATTCCATGAGTAATGGCTTGAATTACGCTATTGATTCTGAAGGGAAATGGGAAATAGTTTGGTGAATTCGGCTGGGCAATACCGTGGGAAAACAGCCACGAGGCGCTATTCCGGCCAAGGCTTTCATTTTCGGAATCCGTTGTTTATCTTAGCCAAAGGCGATAAACTCCCGGTTAACTTTCTTATTTGAATATCGCAACGCTCAGTAATGATTAATTACATAAGAATATATCTAAGAATACTTCGGAAGGATCATCCATTCAGGAACTCCTTTCTAAAAAATTTGGTTTTTCTTATTGGGAAAACTTTAAAGTATAGAACCGGAAAAAACAGAAGGGAGATAATTCTTATTAATCTTACTGAACACATGGGTGATATCGTCGCCACAGAACCCGTGGCAAGACATCTTCGAAATGAAAATCCAAAAGCTTATATTATTTGGTGCGTTAATCAAAAATTTGCTGATCTGGTCCGTTATAATCCAGCGCTTGATTCAATCATAACAGTTACCTGCATTGCGGAATGGATACTTCTGAAAAAGATGATCAGAAAAATGGTGACCGTATATGACCTACATCTGAATGGACGTTCCTGCGATACTTATAAATTCACAAACAAAAATCCGAATAAGCAGGGGATTAACGTATTTAATTACCTCGGATTTGGCAGCCTTTTAAAGGTATTTTCAAAGACGGCAGGACTTGAAAATGTTGAAGATCAAACTCCGTTGTTTCATTTTTCCAAAGATAAAAATGACGAAGTTGTTTTTCCGTTTGAGTATATAGTTTTTCATACACTTGCTAACGACCAGGAAAGGAACTGGGCGAATGAACAATGGAATGCACTTCTCAAAAGAATCCTTGATCTCTATCCAACGATTCATGTGGTAGAAATAGGGTTGCATTCAATCCTGGCTAACAGTTCACCAAGGTTTCACAATCTTACCGCAAAATATAATCTGCAACAAACAGCTCATATAATTCAAAGGGCACGCTTATTTGTCGGTGTTGAAAGTGGATTTGGTCATTTTGCAAATGCACTTGGCACTAATAGTGTTATTATGTTCGGTTACTTTCAGCATTACAAAAACTACCAGGTTTATTCCGGGCGTTTCGCTGAAGGGAAAGATGTTACCCTTTATTTTCACCAGGGAATGCTCCGTCATTTAAAAATGGAGGAGGTCTGGCCATCAGTGCAAATGCGTTTGCACCTGGATAAGCACGGTGAGAAACTTATGAGAGTTTAAGTCTTTCCTATTACAAGTCAGGGAATCTTTTTTGCCGTTCATTCCTTAGTACCTTCTTCTGTTTTACATGATCAGTTTCACAAGGCCGCCGTCTGCACGCAATGCAGCTCCGTTGGTAGCAGAAGATAATGGGCTGGCTATATAGACAACGAGGTTGGCAATTTCAGAAACATCTGCAAAACGTTGAATGATAGAACTCGGCCTTAATGTTTTGAAAAAATCCTTTTCGGCATCTTCCTTACTTATATTTTTCGATTTAGCGACCTGGCTAATGAAATCTTCTACACCTTCTGATTTTGTGGGACCCGGTAGTATCGAGTTTACAGTTACATTTGTATTTCTGGTCAGTTCGGCTATCCCACGGCTAACACCCAACTGCATTGTTTTAGTTGCCCCATAATGAATCATCTCTTCGGGGATGTTCAGTGCAGATTCACTCGAAATAAAAATTATTCTACCCCAGTTTTTAGCCAGCATTTTCGGCAGCACTGCCTTGGATAACTGTACACCACTCAGGACATTTACCTTAAAAAAACGGATCCATTCATCATCCGGTATTTCAAGAAATGGTTTTGGTTCAAAGATCCCGGCGTTATTAACAAGAATGTCAATTTCTGGCAAAGTATTTACTAAACGGCTTACTTCGTCTGAGTTTGAAAAGTCAGCCGCCAGCCCCGAAACATTTGCACCTGGTACTTCTGATTTCAGTTTTGAAATAGCTGCATTAATACGCTGATCCGTTCGTCCGTTTATTATAACTGTTGCCCCTTCGGCCAGCAGCAGTTTAGCAATGGCATAGCCAATACCCTGTGTTGATCCGGTAACCAGTGCTGTTTTGTCTTTCAGTTGTAAATCCATATAAAAAATTAAAATTATTATTTTTCGAAATGAGATAGCCGGAACGCGAAGTTCAGGCTTTGTGAAAAAGATGTTGTATTAATTTGTAGCCATGCAGAACATTTTAATCGGTGTCCAATCCCTAACTTAGAACCTGACTTATTAAAAATTGCTGCTTTAACAAAAACTTGTCGCAGCCAGATCATTCTAACATTTTTGCTTATGAAAAGTTTAATCTTCACTTGTTTACTGGTAGCCAGCCTGGCACCAGGATCTGCCCAGTCAAAAAAAATTTTCAATGAAACCGAAGCTGAAAAGGCCAAACGCCTGGCCTGGTGGCAGAACGATCGCTTTGGTATGTTTATTCATTGGGGTTTGTATGCATTGCCGGCAAGACATGAATGGGTGAAGAACCAGGAAAGAATAACGGATTCGGCTTACCAGAAGTATTTTGACAATTTCAATCCCGATCTTTTTAAACCAAAGGAATGGGCAAGGATGGCCAGGGAGGCAGGGATGAAGTATGCGGTTCTTACTTCCAAACACCACGAAGGATTTTGTCTTTTCGATTCTAAATACACAGATTACAAGTCAACTAAAACCCAGGCCAAGAGAGATCTTGTTAAAGAGTTTGTAGATGCATTCAGAGCAGAAGGTCTGAAGGTTGGTTTTTATTATTCTCTGATCGACTGGCATCATCCGGATTTTACGATAGACAGGAGCCATCCGCAACGGGTGACTGATCCGAAGAATTATGCAGAGCTGAACAAAGGCAAAGACATGGCAAAATACCGTGACTATCTTCATAAGCAGGTTGCAGAACTACTTACAAATTATGGTAAGATTGATTTGATGTGGATGGACTTTTCTTATCCCGGTCCGGATGGTAAGGGAAAGGATGATTGGGGTTCTCTGGAACTGATCAAAATGGTCCGCAAACTTCAACCGGGCATCATAGTGAATGATCGGCTCGATCTCCGGGAATATGAAGATGGCGGTGACTTTGTCACACCTGAACAATATAAGGTCGCTGAATGGCCAATGGAAAATGGCAAACGTGTGCCCTGGGAAACCTGCCAGACATTCTCAGGTTCGTGGGGGTATTACCGTGATGAGAACACCTGGAAGGATAATAAACAATTGCTGACGCTGCTGATTGAGTCGGTTAGTAAAGGAGGAAACGTTTTATTGAATGTTGGCCCAACTGCCCGGGGAACTTTTGATTCGAGGGCTCAGAAGGCATTGGGTAAGATGGGTGATTGGATGCAGGTGAATAGCCGATCGATTTATGGTTGTACACAGGCTGATGGTTTTCTAAAACCCGACAACTGCCTGCTGACCTATAATCCTGAAACAAAAAGATTATATGTTCATTTGCTTGACTATCCTTTACAGAAGATAGTATTGCCCGGCTTAAAAGGCAAAGTAAAATATGCCCAGTTTTTACATGATGGTTCCGAGATCAGGCCAACAGATCGCGATGGCTATGGATATAAACAACAAACCGGGCCCGCCGGTGACCTGAGCCTAAGTTTGCCGGTGATAAAACCGGACACGGAAATTGCTGTGATTGAATTAATTCTTCAATAGAGTTATGATGGGTCACAGCCATAAAATGTTCAAACATTGAAGAGAATAACCACAATCGGTGAGAAGAATACCACGATGTGGTGATAGCTGGGTATTATAAAGAGCCGTAGTTTTACGTCAGTTAATCAGTAGTACTTCGCTAATTAGTGGCACCGAAATTGATTATTTTTGTTTAGACAATTCGCAATCGGTATAGATATCGCAACCCGAATAAATATCGCAACCGGCATAAATATCGAAACACGTATAGATATTGCAACACGTATAAATATCGCAACCGACATAAATATAATATAATAATTTTTTTCTCATAAGCAGTTAGTTTTGGTTATTCCCCTGTATTCTTACAGGGGATTTTTTTGGTCAATAATTAATCGTCCAATTAATCGTCCCAAATCGTACAGGATGAACATACCTATAGAATTTTACCGGATACTAAATTCGGCTGACCCGGAATTTGCACAATGCATGTATATCTATCATGAAGCTTTCCCAACTTATGAACGCCAGTCGGATGAAATGATAATGGCAAGAGTTAATAAAGGCAGCTGTCTCTTGCTTGCCGGAAGAGCCGGGGGTAAAATAGTATGCATGTCTGTCTTATGGGACTTTCAGGAGACGGACTATATGTTCCTGGATTATTTCGCGGTCGCGGATAATGCAACGGGATATCAGGTTGGAGCAAGATTCCTCCGTTTTATTATCAACGATTTTTTAGAAAAAGGAAGGTTTCTTGTTATGGAAGTTGAACATCCCGATTATGGAATCAACCAGGAAGACAGAAGCCGGAGAATAAAATTTTATGAAAAAAACGGGGGAGTAGTACTGAAGAATGTGCGATACTTTTTGCCCCCTTTAGGCGGGTCTGATACACCTCTTGAGATGCAGCTAATGTTATTACCTGATCCGGGTAGAATAATTGAAGAAGAAAATATCCAACCACTTATAACTATGATCTATTCTAAAGTTTATCTGAAAAAATATGAAACACCTACATGACGTTTGTGAAGGTGCCTTTGTAGCATTGACAAACTTTCAAATCAAAAATAGAAAATAATGTCGACGCAGGAGATTTGAATTATAAATTATAATGACATAAACGGTATTGAGTAACGACTTCTACAGAGTATTGAATAGATTTCTAACTAGTAATAATTAATGACCTAAAGCGTAATGAATAAATGAATAATGTCTTAAAGAGTATGAATAACGACTTCTAAAAGTAATGGGCAATGACCTATTGGTTATGAAGCATTTTTTCATAAACAATAAGTCATTACTCATATTTAAACATATTCAAAATTCAGTTTTCTTTTAGATCTCAAAAATTAACTGCTCGTCTCTGTTTTCAACTTTGATTGTGCGGATAAAATTATCATAGCCATCTTCCTCATCATGATTGCTATAAACGCCATAGGCATCCATGCTATAGCCTATTAATCCGTCATTAGCTTCGATGATGTATATAATGGAAGAGTCTGAAGGATCAGATTCACCTTCAAAACGAAAGGTTTTTATGATTGTCAATTCATCCGGTGAATAATTTTTTCCGCGTCCGGCCTGGAACTTTCCGTCAACCAGTCGAAACTCATTATCCATTTTTTTCATTCTCAGCTTTTCAAGAACAGCGGTGACAGTTGTCATTTGGAGCTTATCGCTGGGTTCTGCATTTTGTTGTGTAATCATAACATTTAGTTTATCTGCTATAGTTAACAAAACTCAAGCCTCTTTTCCTTCCCCTGCGGACTTCCTTTATTGGCATTTTTAAACAAAAAATCAGGGATAATACCTACGATTAAGAGAAACCTGGGGAAAAACCTCTACGAAGTTGAGGTGTAGATATTATTTTGCCAGGATTTTCGTTAGATTGATACATGACCCTTTCAAACCTGAAGCTGAATTATATAAGTGGCATCTTGCTGCTTATCTTCCTGTTTTATATGGTGTCCTGTCATAAAACACCGGTAATACACGATAGCTTCTTTGAAAATGAGCCTATACAGCTGGCACTGGATCCGCAATCAATTGATGAAACCTCCGGCATAACAGATAGCCGTATCAACCGTGGATATATCTGGGTTCAGGAAGACAGTGGTAATCCACCCCAATTATACCTGGTTGGTCATGATGCCAAAGTAAAAAAATCAATCTTCCTGGATGGTATCTCTAACCGCGACTGGGAGGATATGACTATAGCAAAGGGCCCCGATCCCTCACTGGATTATTTGTATGTCGCCGATATAGGTGACAATGGGTCGATTTTTACCGATTATACTATTTATCGCTTTCCTGAACCGTCATTGACAGTTGATACTGTTCGTAAAATTGATAAGATCAGGTTCAGATATCCTGATGGTTCGCATGATGCTGAAGCATTTATTGTTGACGATCTTAATAAGGAAATCTATGTTATCACCAAACGGGACTCAACTTCCAGGATATACCGGCTGAAGAGTCCGGTAAATGAAAATACTATTAATACTCTGGAGTATATTACCTCGCTCAAATTTAATGGCGTGGTAAGTGCAGCCATTGCACCGGATAGAAAATCCATGCTGCTCAAAACGTATTCAGCAATCTATTACTTCGAAATAAAAACTGGTATCTCTCTATCTGAAGTTTTTAAAACTAACGCGGCTCCGGTCACCTACCAGGTGGAACCCCAGGGTGAAGCCATCTGCTTTTTGGATGATAATTCCGGCTTCTTTACATTAAGTGAAAAAGCGTTTGCTTCGACTGTAAAGTTGTATAACTACGGAAGAAAATGATCTGAAGATAAATGATCTGAAGATAATTGTCAATTGTTCATTGCCCACAGCTTAAGAATTTACAAGACGCTAATCGCAGATAAATCCTACGACTACAATGCTCCCGGTGATCAAGCATGTATTCAATCAACAATTGACAATTTACCTGAAATATTATCTGTATCCAGACATACCCTGGGTAGATTTGCAACCCCCGCGGGATGATACGCATGAACTTACAGTAACAGTAGCAGTAATAGCAAGAAGAATAACTAACAGTGTCCTTTTCATTTTTGTGGTATTTAGAGTTGAATTAAGCCATGCGAAACAAGGGCTTAACGATCACAGGGTGATTCAAAGGAAACGGACGGGTAAGCAGAATGTTAGTTCCGCGAAACGAAAAAGTTTTGAAAAGGGTAGTTCTTAAAGAGGAGATTTCTGTCGGATTGGATGACCAGAGATTCAAAATAACACAGAAAAAATTGAATTTGCAAGTGCGCCTGCTCAAAAATTAAAAAGTTTTTGCTAATCATTTGATCTTTAATACTTTTAATAACAAATCCAATATTGATGAAAGTACATTTTATAGCCATTGGCGGAAGTGTTATGCACCAGTTGGCTATAGCACTGAAACTAAAAGGTTATATAGTTACCGGGAGTGACGACGAGATTTTTGAACCGGCAAGTTCCAATCTCAAACAAGCAGGAATTCTCCCTGCACAAACTGGTTGGTTCCCGGAAAAAATCACTGATGACCTCGATGCGGTAATTCTCGGTATGCATGCAAGAAATGAAAACCCTGAACTGCAGAAAGCGCTGGAACTAAACCTTAAAATTTATTCTTTTCCCGAATACATCTACCAGGAGAGCCTGGAGAAAAAAAGGATAGCGGTGGGTGGTAGCCATGGAAAAACCACCACAACCTCCATGGTTATGCACGCGTTGAAGGTTACCGGCTATGATTTCGATTACCTGGTCGGCGCCAGGGTAGATGGATTCGCACAATCTGTTAATATTACAGATGCCCCGTTAATTGTTTGCGAAGCGGATGAGTACCCGGCATCTGCAATCGAGAGAAGGCCGAAATTCCATTTTTTGTTTCCACATGTGGCGATCCTGACCGGAATCGCCTGGGATCATATTAATGTGTTTCCAACTTTCGAATTTTATCTGGAACAGTTTTCAATTTTCATCGGAATGATCACCGCAGGCGGTTTGCTGATTTATAATGAATCGGACCCGGTTCTTGTGAGTCTCGTAAAACAAAATCTGCGTAACGATATACGGTATCAACCTTATGATGTTCCGGCACATTCCATCAACGAAGGGAAAACTGAAGCGCAAATTGAAGGCGCGCGTGGTATGTTGAAGGTGTTTGGAAATCATAACCTGTTGAATCTGAATGCTGCCTGGTATGTCTGTAAGGAATTAGGTATGGATCCGGCCACCTATATTGCAGCTATGGCAGATTTCACCGGCGCCTCAAAAAGACTTGAATTGCTGGCATCAGGCAAAACCACCAATATTTACCGTGATTTCGCGCATGCGCCATCAAAAGTAAAGGCTACTATTGAGGCTGTTAAGGCACAATATCCTGACCGGAGACTAATAGCCCTGCTTGAACTGCACACTTACAGCAGCCTGAATGAGAAATTCATGGAAGAATATGATGGGGTTATGTCAAAAGCAGACGAGGCGGCGGTATTCTATTCCAGGCATGCCCTGGAGTTGAAAAAAATGCCGGATCTTCCGGTGAGTGCCGTGGTTTCCGGTTTTAATAAACCGGGGCTGGCCGTCATAAACAAGAGAGAGGAGCTGGAAAAATGGTTAAAAAAACATGACTACGAAAATGCCAGTTTGTTGCTTATGAGCTCAGGTAATTATGATGGATTAGATATGCTTACATTTGCAGATCGGGCCAGTAAAAATAAGTTGTAATTAATCACAAATTTCCTCATGCTACAATTGTCCAAGCCGCTGGCTGTAATCGATCTTGAAACAACGGGAATAAATTTATCTGCAGACAGAATTGTTGAGATTGCAATAATCAAAATAATGCCTGATGGTAAAAAGATCGTCAAAAGAAAGTTACTCAACCCGGAAATGCCAATCCCTGCAAGCTCTACAGAGTTCCACGGTATTACCGATGATATGGTGAAAGATGCGCCGACCTTTAAGCAGGTCGCAAATGAAGTGAAACAGTTTCTTGAAAACGCTGATCTTGCAGGCTACAATTCCAACCGCTTCGACATTCCAATGCTTGCTGAAGAATTTCTCAGGTCAGGGCTCGATTTTGATACCAGGGGACGTAAGTTTCTTGATGTGCAGAAGATCTTTCACCAGATGGAACAACGCACATTGGGAGCAGCATATAAATTTTATTGTAATAAAGTATTAACCGATGCGCATAGTGCAGAAGCAGATGCTTCTGCAACCTGGGATATTCTTGAATCCCAGATAGAACGATACCCCCAGCTGGGAACCACCCTCGATACGGTACTTAAATGTATTGGTGAAGACCTGGTTGTTGATCTTGCGCGCCGCATGGTGATAGAGAATGGAGTAGAGGTTTTCAACTTTGGCAAACATAAGGGTAGGTCGGTAGCTGATGTGCTTCGGGCTGAGCCTCAATATTATGATTGGATGATGAAAGGTGATTTTCCACTTCATACAAAACAAAAACTCACTGAAATCTTAAACAGGAGCTTGTTAAAAAAGGGCTAAATCCTCATTCCTGTAATTTCAAGACATGTTACCGGCTGAAAAATTGTATTTTACAGAAATTAACGCGGGCATTCGATTGGAAAATATTGTCATCATACCAACTTATAATGAAAGGGAGAATATAGTAAAGATCATATCTGCAATCTTTTCATTGCAGCAGCCTTTTCACGTTCTTGTTATCGATGATGGCTCGCCGGATGGCACGGCTGCCATGGTAAAGGAATTACAACACAAATTTCCGGGAAAACTTTTTCTCGAAGAAAGAAGCGGCAAACTCGGTCTTGGCACCGCGTATATCTTTGGTTTCAAATGGAGCCTTAGTCGTGGATACTCATTTATCTTCGAAATGGATGCCGATTTCTCCCACAATCCTAATGATCTTGTCCGTCTATATGATGCCTGTAAAACAGGTGGTGCAGATATGGCCATCGGTTCAAGATATGTGCGCGGGGGCGGTACTATAAACTGGCCGAAAGAAAGAATAATGCTGTCTAAAGGAGGGTCACTTTATACAAGAATGATCACCTGGATGCCCGTAAAAGATACCACCGCTGGTTTTGTTTGCTACCGCCGGATTGTCCTCGAAACATTAAATCTCGATGAGATCAGGTTTTTAGGTTATGCATTCCAGATAGAGATGAAGTTTGCTACCTGGAAGCTTGGTTTTAAGATTAAAGAGGTTCCTATCATTTTCCAGGACAGGACTTTTGGTGTTTCCAAAATGCATAAGGGCATCATTAAGGAAGGTGTGCTTGGAGTGCTCAAGCTTCGATGGCACAGCCTGTTCAAGGATTACCGGAAACGGGTTAAGAAGAACGCTAATCCTGCTTATACTTCAAGGGCTAATGATGAGGTCTTGATGAAGTCGAAATAATACCTCTCTTACGTTAGTGTTCTCCAGATACTGTATCAGCACAATTACGCCACAGTTTTGTTTCATTCCTTCGCTCCGTTGGGAGTGGGATGGTGCTTTTGTTTGGCTGTGTCCCGTGGTTAGTTTGTTTGTTCATACCAGTAGCTGTTCTTGTCTCCGGTCGGCTTTTGGGGCCCTGATCGGCTTTGTCAGGCATTCATCAGGTGGTAGGGTGTGTTGGGCCCTGATCGGCTGCAGTAATTCTAACCACGGTACGAAGGCCAAACAAAAGCACCATCCCGCTCCCAACTCACTCATCCATTTGGGGAATATGCGACCAGTCATAACATTTCTTACTATTCCTCCATTGCTGGTTTTCTAGTTGGCTTCATTGCCGGTATCATCAA